>CAZKKP010000402.1:0-2133 GCA_964553295.1 uncultured Thermoanaerobaculia bacterium
ACGACCAAGGACCAACAACCCGCCCCTTGCCGCTGCTCGCTGTCGCTGCCCACTGCCGCTGACCCTGACGCTGATCGCGGGCGCCTGATCGTCGCCTCCGACCCCCGACCCCGTGCGGGCGGGTGTGCTCCCTGTGCCCGCCGCCGTCAGTGCTGAGTCGGTCTCCCGGACAGACCAGGGGGGGAGGGCAGGCCGCGGCGCCGGAGGGCGCTGTCGCCGAGCGCTGCGACATGCGGTGACCGTGGCGACTCGCCCTCAGCCCAGGCGTCCCGGGCCTCGCCCCTGGCTGGCAGCAGGGGGGTCTGAACGCAACAGCCGCGCCCACCAGCCGCCAAGCCGTGACGCTTGCCCCCCCCTCAACGCTTGCCCCCCCCTCAATATGATAGAAGAAGAACGACGGCGGCAGAATCGCGAAGAACAGGAGGAGGCTTGAATGGGGAATGTGCCATTTTGTATCGTGGTGATCCTCCTTTCTGCGGCAGCCCTGTCGGTTGCCGGGGACGACGTGATCCTGGGTGAGACGCCCGGTGAGACCGGGGCGGTCGAGGTGATGATCATGGCCTCCACCGAGCCCGGGGTGTACGCCGACCTGACCAGCGGCGAGCCGGTCAAGAACCTGCCGGGCACGGGCCCGGTCGTGACCACCTCGGGCGGGGTCCTCTCATGGCATGAGCACCTTGGCCGCGTGTCGGCTTCGGACGCCGAGGACGTGCGCTACTTCGAGCTCTGGTACTCGCCTCCCGCCGGATGGTGGCCTGGGGATGAGCCGCCCGCCGGCGACAGAGTGAGGGTCAGTGGCGGAGGGCTGGCCTTCTACTCGACAGCGGAGCATCGTCCGTTCCTGGTGTCGGGCGCCCGGTACCTGGACATTCCGGCGCTCCGTCGACCCGAGCTGTCCTCGCCGAGGGCGGCCCTGGCGGCCGCCGCCCAGGCGGCAGCGCGAGCCGGCCTCGAGGTGGCTTCGCTGGATCGCGCTGATCCGAAGACGGTGGAGCGGCTGGTCTCCCGCAGCGAGCTGAGGCTGCACCCGGTTCGTGGCGGACGCGAGTTCGGCTTCGTCTGGCACCTGCCGGTGCTGACCACCGCCGGGGGCGGCAAGCCGGTGATCCTCGACGCCTCCGACGGCACGCTGCTGGCCGTGCTCGAGGCCCCGCGCTGGAATGTCGCCTGTGACCCGGTCGACTCGACACCCCAGTACAGCGTGACGGGCGTTCCCCAGCGGTCGCCGCTTCTCGACGACTTCATGCTGGTTGGAACCCCGGCCAACGCCGGAGGCTGGTTCTGCGCCGAGGCTCACATCCCGCAGACGGCGACGCGGCCCAGCATCCAGGTGCTCCGCACCACGACTCCGCACACCGCACTGCACTGTGATCCCCCCAGGCAGTACTACAAGGCGCACGCGGTCTGCCCGAACCAGACCGGCGCTCCCAGGTACGACAACATCGCGGCGGAGTGGCTGTACGGCCAGTACACGTGCGAGCCGGGTCGCGCGGTCACAGATGCTCTGCGCCACTCCAAGACCACCTTCGACGTGCTGTGGTCGGTGGCCGGGTACCAGCGGATCTACGGCTCAGGCGTGCCGTTTCGCGTGGTCGTCGACGTTCGCTGTGACGTCGCAAACATGGGTGCGTACTATCGGCCTGTGCACGATGACAGCGACCCGCAGGTCCCGGCCGGGGCGGTGGGCGTCTGCGGCGGCACCACGGAGCCGCCGTTCTGCATCACCGACCCGGTGGCGGCGTGTGCCCAGTTCAACAGCACGACGATGTTCTCGGCGGCCCTCGACATCATGGCCCACGAGATCGGCCACGGGGTGATCTCCGCCACCGCAGGTCTTGCCCACATCAACGATCCGTCTCACGTCGGAACCCAGCTCCACGAGGGCTTCGCCGACGTCATCGGCCACGCGGTCGAGTGGCTGCAGCAGCCGACGCCGCAGCCGGCCGAGTCGCCGGACTGGCTCGGCGGCGAGGACAAGGGAAGCTATGACCGCCGGGTGGACGTCGACGAGGGGAACCTGAGGTTCTTCCACCAGGACACACAGCACGACGGTTCGGCGCACGCCATGGGTACACTCCTCCCGGTGGCGTTTCGATTGCTCGCCGAAGGGGGTGTCAACCCGGCCTGCGGAGG
>CAZKKP010000402.1:2233-4129 GCA_964553295.1 uncultured Thermoanaerobaculia bacterium
CGCTACGCGGCGTGGCAGTCGATGGCCGCGGTCGGCCTGCCCGGGATCGTCCAGTGGTGCAGTGTGCCGGGATGACAGGGGGTGAAGCATGAGATCTCCGACAGCACTCGTTTCGGTACTCGCGGTCGCCGCCTTCGCCGGCAGTGTCGAGCTTGGCGCCGAGCCGCCGACACGCGCCGATCTGGAGCGCGCGTTGCTGCTCATGCGCACCCACCTCCTGCCGACGTCTCAGTTGAACGGCTTCGACGGGTTGTGGCTGGTGGACCTGGAGCGGTCGAGGTATCAGCGGCTGCGCCCCTTCACGATGAGCCGGACACCTCCCGGGCAGATCGGGTCGTACAGCGTGGGTGAGCACAGCTTTCTGGTCATTGACGGGGATCGTGCGATCGTCCAGGCCTACCCCTACGACTTCCACTTCGACGGGTTGAGCTGGCGGATGATCAACCGCCTGCCGGCGGCGGGCGGCCAGCCGACCGGCTGGGCGGTGCAGGGGCCGTTGCTCGACGAGGGCGCGGTGGCCGGCACCGGCCTGGCGCCCGGCATCCACGGGATCGCCCGCTGCGGGCTGCGGATCATCTTCGCGGGCCACTGGGGCAACGCCCGCTGCCAACCTGTCACCCTGCCGGGCGGGGAGTTCCCGACTCAGGCGACCGAGGATCGGCTACTCCTGTTCACTTCCGTGTCGCCGGGGGACCTCGCCGACGCGTCGTGGCTCCACACCTTCGACGACGGCTCCCTGTACGGCGACCGCGTCCTGCTCAGCTATGACCCTGGACGGCGGGGGTTCTGGCGGGGGACCAGGGCCGACGCCTCGCTCTACCCGGTCGAGGACGGCCGTGTGCTCGAGCCGGCCCTGTCTCTGGAGCTCGACGCGTTGCCCCTCGAGAACATTGCTGACTTCCATTCTCTCGACGCACTCCATTATCATCCCGAGCGAGGTCGGCTCTATACCGTGCTTCGCTTCCTGGCAGAGAGTGCGCCGGCCAGCTCGAGCCTCCTGGTGGAGATCGAGCCGCTGACCGGCGAGGCGGTCAGCTTCGGAGACGTCGTGGACGACAGCTTCCCACCCTTCACCCTCGCCTCCTTCGGTCCGGCGCCCGAGCTGCACGAGCAGATCGTGCCGGTCGTGGCGGACGCGCCGGGTCGCCACGGCGGCCGCTGGCGGACCGATCTGTGGCTTTTCAACCCGGCGTCCACGCCGGCGACGGTGACCCTGAGCCGGCTGCGGCGTCCGGAGCTCGCCGAGGAGCTGGTGCTGCCGGCGCACGCCTCCGTGCACCTGCCGGACGTGCTCCTCGGGCTCGGCGGCGGCGCGGCTGGGGACGGCCTCGAGCACGACGCGCTGAAGGTGGTTTCCACCTACGCATGGGCCGAGCAGGTGGTGGCGTTCGCCCGCATCTGGACCCGCGACCCGGCGACCGGCGGCGCCTACGGTCACGCCGTACCGTCGGTGCCGGCGCCCTACGGCTACTCGAACCACAGCGTCCTCGACCCGCTCGGGGCCGAGACTGGCGTCGACAGGTTCAACGTCGGCGCCAACGCCCTGGCCGCACACCTCGACCTCGACCTGCGCGAGCCCGGCCGCTTTCGCCACAACCTGGGGATCGTCAACCCCTCCGACGAGGAGGTGACCATCGACCTCGTCTGGACGTTCATGGACGCCATGCGCAACAACTGGCCGGACGAGGCGACCCGGCGAGCTTCGATCCGGGTGCCGCCGGGAGACCTCAGGCTGGTCAGCCTGGAGCAGCTCTTCCCGGCCGAGATCGTCGAGGGCTGGGTGCCGCGGATCGGGGTGTTCGGCGCCAGGCCGGCGATCCTCTGGCTGTCGATGGTCGACAACCAGACCGGGGACGCGACCTTCGTGCCCTACTCGCTGTTCTCCGCCACGAGCGC
>CAZKKP010000403.1:0-4128 GCA_964553295.1 uncultured Thermoanaerobaculia bacterium
GCGGTCGAGATGCTTCGGTCGATCTGGAAATTGGTGGTCGCGGGGGTGCTGGTGGGGATCGGGGCGTCGTTCTCCGGGCTCGGTGGCGGCTTCCTGATGGTGCCGCTGCTGCTCTTCATGGGGCTCGACGCACAGCGGGCGGTGGGGACGTCGTTCCTGGCGATCGTGGTGATCTCGGTGTCGGCCCTGGTCGCCCACAACAAGCTCGCCAACGTCGACTACCAGCTCGGCCTGCTGCTCGGTCTTGGCGGCATCGTCGGCGCCCAGATCGGCGCCCGTCTGCTCGAGGGGGTGCCGGTCGACGTCTTCCGCAGGATCTTCGCCGTCGTCCTCGCCGGCCTCGCGGTCTACATGTTCTTCCGCAAGTAGCGTGGTGAAGACGGGCGGCTTCGTCTCTGTGGAGCTCTGTGTCCCTGTGGCTCTTCTTCCGGTCGCGGGCCTCATGGGCCGGCGGCCAGCTCCTCGAGGGTGAGGGGGGTGAGACGCCAGAGGAGGTTGGCCAGGGACGCATCGCCGTCAGGGAGGCCTGCGACGCGGCGGGCGAGGGCGGCGACGGCCCGGCGGCTCAGGCGCTGCTGCACCTCGAAGGCCGGGTCGGACAGCTCGCCGCGGTAGTTCTCGAGTCGGCCTCCGGGCCGCAAGTGGTCGGGGTCCTCGAGGCCGAGGAAGCGCAGGGCAAGCCCGGGGTCGTAAGCGCCGAAGGCGGCGAGCAGCCCGGCGAGGTCGGCGAGCAGCTCCTCGAGTACGTTGTGCTGCAGACCGCCGAACACCCGCAGGGTGAAGTAGTGGGCGCACTCGTGCTCGCGGCGGATCGCGAAGGAGCGCTCCAGCCAGTCCGTCTCGCCGAGGCCGACGGCGGCGGCCGGCACGTCCGAGTAGGGTCCCCGACTGAGGAGCAGGAAGCGATCCTGGTAGTTCGCCTTGACGGCGGTAAATCGCCGCATCTGGGCGGTCCAGTCGGTGCCGCCGCCGGCCTCCCAGGCGGCCCGGTGGGCGTGAATCCGGGCCCAGTCGTTGAGCCCGGCGACCAGGCAGGCGCCCATCGAAGGCGGCAGCGGGATCGGCTCGCTGCGGGCGGTGAAGGCCTGGACCAGGGTCTCGAAGTCGGTCCGGGCCGACGCCGAGATGATCGGCACGGTTCCGGCGATCGAGGGGTGCAGCTCCAGCTCGATCCCCTCGGGACTCGCCAGGTCGGGGAGCTGCGGCCGCTCCGGGAACCGCCCCTTGCGGGTCGCTTCGCGGTAGTCCGGGGCCTGGCTCTGCCCCTCGCGGACCGGAAACATGAGCTGGGGGAAGGTGGCGGAGAGGGCCGCCCAGGCGCCCTCGACTGCGGCCCGGGCCCGGTACCGGCGCCACGCCGGGATCTGCGCCTCGTCGTCGAGCGGGAACGTCGGCGCCGCCGTGAGGCGTGCAGGGTCGACCGTCGCCCGGTTGTGCCGGAGCAGCTCCTCGAGCACGGCCCCCCTCGCCCCGAGCTCTTCCAGCGCCTGCTGTCGGTCAAGGTTCGCCACGTCCGACCTCTCCCTGCATCCTACCAAGGGTGATGCACCAGCGTGGTCGAGCCGAACGCAACCGCTGCCGCGTTCTGGGGCGCCGGCGCTTGCGGTTCGGTCCCGGCACCCGGGTATGATGCGGTGGCGCCCGGGCGACGGCGCGGAGGGAGGTCGGTATGCGAGTGATCGTGACGGTGGTGCTGGTGTTGGCGGCGGCGACCGGGATGGCCCAGGACGCGGCCCGGGACGTGGCGGTCTACGTGGAGAGGTACGAGGACCCGATCCTGAAGGAGATGGATGACCGCGCCACCGAGCTCGCCGAGGCGGCGAAGGCCGTGACCGACGAGATCCTGGCGGCCTACCGCGAGGCCGAGAAGGGGCGCACCGAGCCGCAGCGGCAGCTCCGCTTCGACCTTGCCGGCCTCATCAGGCCCGAGGGGCCACAGGCGTTCACGACGACGGCCTGGCACTTCCCGCCGACCCCGCAGTACCGGACGGGCACCTGTTGGAGCTTCTCGGCGACCTCGTTCCTGGAGTCGGAGATCAAGCGCCTGCACGGCAGAGAGGTCAAGCTCTCGGAGATGTGGGGCGCCTACTGGGAGTTCGTCGCCAAGGCCAGGGGCTTCATCGCCAGCCGCGGTGAGTCCCTCGTCGACCACGGCTCGCAGACAGCCGCGCTGCTCAACGCGGTGCGCGAGCACGGGCTGGTGCCGCGCTCGGCCTATGAGGGCGTGCTCGCCGAGGACGGCCGCTTCGACCACGACCTGATGGTCGAGCGCATCCAGGCCTTCCTGGGGTGGTGCGAGACCGAGGGCTTCTGGGAGGAGGAGACCATCGTCGCCATGGTCCGACGGATCCTTGACGGGACCATGGGCGCCCCGCCGGAGACCGTCGAATGGCAGGGTCGGATGATGACCCCGGTCGAGTTTCGGGACGAGGTGTGCGCGCTCGACCCGGACGACTACGTCAGCCTGATGTCGACCCTGTCGGCGCCCTTCTGGACGCGGGGCGAGTACCGGGTTCCCGACAACTGGTGGCACGACTCCAGCTACGTCAACCTGCCGCTTCAGGACTGGTACGCGGTGATCCTCCGGGTGGTCTCCTCGGGGGGCTCCCTGGTGATCGGCGGCGACGTCTCCGAGCCCGGCATGAACGGCTTCGAGGACGTCGCGGTGGTGCCGAGCTTCGACATACCCTTCGAGTACATCGACCAGAGCGCCCGCGAGCTGCGTTTCGCCAACCGCACCACCACCGACGACCACGGCATCCACATGGTCGGTCACGTGACCCTGGACGGCCACGACTGGTTCCTCGTCAAGGACTCCAATCGCTCGTCCCGCCACGGCCGGCACGAGGGCTACTACCTCTACCGGGACGACTACGTGAAGCTGAAGATGCTGACCGTCACCGTGCCCCGCGACCAGGTCGCCGACATCCTTGCCAGGGTCGACGAGGTCGGTCAGTAGCCGAGCCCGTGGCCGCCCGCTTCGACTGGTTGCTGCTCGACGCCGACGACACCGTGCTCGATTTCACGGGCACGGCGCCGGCGGCGCTCGAGCGTGCCTGTCGGGCGGTGCTCGGCGGCTGGCAGGGGGCGTGGCTCGAGCTCTTCCTCGAGGTCAACCACGCCATGTGGCGCGAGCTCGAGTCCGGCCGGCTGACCGCCGACGAGCTGCGCGACCGTCGTTTCGGAGTATTCGCCGAGCGGCTCGGCCGCGAGGTCGACGGCCGCGCCTTCGACGATCGATACCTGGACGAGCTCGCCGCGGTCGCACGCCCCCTCGACGGCGCCCGGGGCGTCGTCGAGCGGCTGGCGGGCCGGGTCGGCCTCGCGGTGGCGACCAACGGGCTGGCCGCCGCCCAGCGTCGCCGGCTCACCACCGCCGGCCTGGCGGACCACCTCGACAGGGTGCTGATCTCCGAGGAGCTGGGCGCCGCCAAGCCGGACCCGGCCTTCTTCGAGGCGGCCCTCGAGCGACTTGGCCGACCACCCCGCGAGCGCGTGCTCATGGTCGGCGACGGCCTCCAGACCGACATCCGCGGCGCCCTGGCCGCCGGCCTGCCGGCCTGCTGGTACAACCCCGCGGGCCTGGCTCCGGCGGCTGACCTCGCGCCGACCTACGAGATCCGCCGCCTCGCCGAGCTCGTCGGCCTCGTGCTGGGGTAGCTGTCAGATGTCAGCTGTCAGGTGCCAGCGGAGGCTACTTGAGCGCCGCGAGCGCGGCGTCGTAGTCCGGTTCCTGGGCGATCTCGGGGACGAGCTGGGCGTGGAGCACTCGGTCGCTCTCGTCGAGCACCACGACGGCGCGGGCGGTCAGGCCGGCGAGGGGGCCGTCGGTGACCAGGACGCCGTAAGCCTCGGCGAAGGCGCGGTCGCGGAAGGTCGACAGGGTGACCACCCGGTCGAGGCCTTCGGTGGTGCAGAAGCGACCCTGGGCGAAGGGCAGGTCGCCGGATGCGACGAGGACCACCGTGTTGCCGAGGGCGGCGGCACTCTGGTTGAAGTGCCGGGTCTGAGCCGCGCAGACAGGCGTGTCGAGGCTCGGCACGATGTTGAGGACCTTGCGCTTGCCGGCAAAGTCGGCGAGGGAGACGGCGCCGATCAACACGCCTCGCCCATCGACGACAGACGCCG
>CAZKKP010000404.1:0-4100 GCA_964553295.1 uncultured Thermoanaerobaculia bacterium
TGCGGAATGGCACGTCGGGCGCCCACCCCCACCGCCCTCCCGCCGCATCATCCCGACGGCCGGAGGATCGGGAGCATCGCCGCGCCGTGGGGCACCCTGGTGGGCAGGGCCCGGTGGGCAGGGCGACGAGGGAGGTTCAACATGATCGGTGAAGCGGGGTCGTGAGCGACGGTCGGCGGGCTGCTGGCGGTGGCGATGGCGGTCGCTGCGACGGTGGCGGCGGGAACGGTGGCGGTCGGTCCGGTGCGCGGTCTGGTCCTCTGCCTCCCCGGCATCCTCGGTATGGCGGCGGGGGGCGCGACCGGCTGGCTCTGGCGGGCTGGGCCGCCGCGCGGCCCGAAGGACGCGCAGTCCTGCGAGAACCGGCTGTGGCTCGCGGGCGGCGCCGCGGTGCTCTACGCGGTCGGCACGGCGGCCACCGTGAGCCTGCTCCGTGCCGGGCTGATGGGGGCGCCGCTCGCCACACGGTTGTACACGAGACGGCAGGACTCCTCCGCGCTATGGTCCCTGACCGCCAGCCCTTTGTGTATACGGGCGGATCCGCCTAGAACCCTTGTCCCAGGCGGTTCTGCGGGCTATTGGGCTCGCTGCCGCAGTAAACTCCCGCCAGGCTCAAGTTGACCATCCCGGTCTCCATCTCCATGCCATGCCGCCGAAGGTGCTGAGGCGGGGCGGGCGTCAGCGGGCGCGATCGACCCAGGTCGCACGCACGATGAAGCGCTCGGGGGCGTGCCCGAGGAAGTAGAACGGGTAGCAGGTCACGAGGGTGACGGTGGGCTCGGCAGTGGGGTCGAGGACCGACACCTGCTCCGGCGGAACGATGATGAGGCTCTCGACCTGGAACGACTCGACAGCGCCCACGGTGACCAGCTCGATCCGGTCCCCCGCGGCGAGGTCCTTGAGGCCGCGGAAGAAACCGTCGCGGTGACCCGCAATGCCGACGTTGCCGATGGTGCCGGGCAGCGCCGTGCCTTCGACGTGGCCCACGCCTCGGTTCAAGGAGAACTCGTCCGTGCCCTTGAGGACCGGCACGACGAGGTCGAGCTTCGGGATTCTCAGAACGGCGAGGGGGGCGCCGACCGGTGTGACCAGACTCTCCCGGTAGCCCCGTACCCGCTGCTCTGACCAGAGAGACATGTCGACTTCCCCGGGCTCGGTGAGTCCCCCATCGCCGGCGGCGGCGCCCGCGAGCCTGTCCATCGGCGCTGTCGCCGAGGCCACCTCACGCTCGAACGCGGCCAGGCTGGCGCGGCTCATGACCGCCCGGTGGACCTGGGCCCCGACGTAAGCCAGGAGCAGCGCGAGCCCAAGCCCCATCAGCACCAGGCCTGTGCGCCGCATCACCACGCTCCCCGGCTCGGGCGAAACGAAACGACCGCCCCGACCGGATGGTCGGGGCGACCGCGATGCGAGTCGAGGTGCGAGTTCAGGACTGGCGCCGGCGAATGCCGGAAAGCCCGGCGCCAAGCGCGAACAGAGCGCCGCCCAGCAGGCCAATCAGAGGCAACAGGCTGGCAGTCGAGGGCAGCACCTTCGCCGGCGCGGGGTCCGGCGCCGGGGCCGGAGCCGGAGCACGAACTGGGGCCGGCGCGGGCGCTTCGGGCGCGGTGCTCGAAGCCGCAAGCCGGCTGACCTCGGTTGACCCTCCGCCGCCCTCGGTCACCACCGTCGCGGTCAGCCGCATTCCCGGGCGGAGCGCCTCGAGGCCGACCGGCCTGCCGTTCACCATGAACCTGAAATCCGACGGCACGACGACCGACCTGTTCTGCCCGTCCTCGCGGTAGACCAGGGTGCGTCCGGTCACTCTCACGACCTCGCCGTTGCGGACCTTGACCACCCTCGTCTCGGGGACGACCGTGGTCGTCGTCGTTCTCTCCAAGCGCACCTTCTGGCCCGGGACGAGCGCGGAGACCGGCACCGGCTCCCCGTCGACCATCACCCGGAAGTCCTCCGGGACCTCCGTCTGCACAAGCAGGTCGTCCATGACGAAAATGACGACGTTCCCGCTCACATAGACGATCTCGACATCTACCGTCTCGACCGTCGTCGTGTCCTGAGTGAGAGCAGGAGCGGCCAACACGAGCGTCAGCACCATCACAAGCCACATGACCTTCATTCTGAACATCTGGCATCCTCCCTTGGAGTCCCATTCTGGGCATTTCCACATCTATTGTCAACAACCCCCAACATACACGTGGTAGATCCCACCCTCGACAAGCACCCGCAGCTTCCTCGGCATCCTCACCCCCAGCTGCCGACCGCTCCACACCCGTTGTGCAAGAGTCGGTGGGCCTGGCAGCTGCCCGAGGAGCCCTGACCGGTCCCCGGCGCAGCGACGGGAGTTTCCATCTTCAGGCCATGATTCAGGGTCTTCTGCAAGACGGGGCTGATCCCACGAGCATTGTGCCTGTAAATCTGGAGGACAGCCGACCTTTCGGGCTGGAGGTTTCCGGCCCGGAGTGTCTGCTGCAGGCATTCCTCGAGGCGCGGCCGGAAGGCGACGAGATCTGGTGAGAGACTTGTCTACCTCAAGTGAGAAAGGAGCCGGGGCTGAAACGCCGCGGCCGCGGGCAGCGGGCACAGATGGGGCGCTTCTTCGTGCTTTCATGAAGCTGCGACTGAAACTCAACTGCGCGGGTTCCGGCACACCAGGTTGCGCTGAGACAGGACAAGGTGTCCTTCATGACCGACGAGCATCTGAGCGATCCCAGCCTGGCAGTGGACACCCTCTCGCTGGGAGCCGTTCCTGCCGGCGGAGAACGGCCCGCCGCCGCGCCGGTGAGCATCGCCGGCTGCAAGATCCTCGGCAAGCGCGGCCAGGGCGGCATGGGCGTGGTGTGGGAGGCAGAGCAGGAGCGGCCGCGGCGGCGGGTCGCCCTGAAGGTGATCCGCCGCGACCATGTCGTCGACGAGCTTCACGTGCGCATGTTCCATCGTGAGGCAGAGTCGCCTGCCCGCCTCAAACACCCCAACATCGCCGCCATCTACGGCTCCGGCCATACCGATGAGGGCCACGACTACTTCGCCATGGAGCTGGTCCGCGGCCTGACGCTCAACCGCTGGATCGAGAGCCGGCCGCGATCGATCGACGCCGAGGAGCTCGCGCTCCGCCTGTGGATGTTCCGCACGCTGTGCGTGGCGGTGCACTACGCCCACCTGCGCGGGGTGATCCACCGCGACCTGCAGCCGTCGAACATCGTCGTCACCGATGAGGGGAGGCCTCCGCCTCCCGCGATTCCGCGGACGCGCTGCCGACCATCAAGATCCTCGACTTCGGGCTCGCCCGGATCACCGACGCCGACGTTGCCGCGACCCTGCAGTCGGAGATGAGCGCCATCAAGGGAACGCTCCAGTACATGAGCCCCGAGCAGGCGCGCGGCGAGGTGGACGAGATCGACCCGCGCCACCGCGTGGTGGTGCTGGCCTCGGCGTCGGTGCTGGCGGCGCTGATCCTGGGGCTGGTGACCACCGCGCTGGGCTTTCGGGGCTGCCCGCGCCGAGGCTGAACGGTCGCGGCAGGTCGCGGCGTTTCTCCAGCAGATGCTCGCGGGGGTCGGCCCGGTGGTGGAGCGGTTGGTGGCCGTCTACGAGGCGTGGGGCCGCCCCGACGACGCCGCCGCCTGGTCCGCCCGGCTTCCCGCGGGGTAGCAACAGAGAGTGGCAGTCAGGGCCAGCAAGTGCCCCTTCACCGACTCTGAGCCCGATGACAGCTCGCTCCGCCCCCGATGGCGAGGCGAGGGGGCTCAGGCGGTGGGCTTGCCGCGGACGGTGGAAAGGCCGCCGTCGATGCCGATGACCTGGCCGGTCACCCACGAGCTGTCCGGACCGAGCAACCACGTGATGACGCGCGCGACCTCCTCTGGTCGGCCGATGCGGCCGAGCGGGTGCATCCCTTCCGAGGCCTTGAGCGTCAGCGGGTTGCCGGTGATGGCGGCAGACATCGGGGTGTCGACCAGGCCCGGAGCGACGGCGTTGACCCGGATGCCGCGACCCGCGTAGGTGGCGGCTGCCGACAGCGCGAGGCCGACCACGCCCGCCTTGGCGGCCGCGATCGCCTCGTGGTTGGCCAGGCCGACCCGGGTTGCCGCCGAGGCCATCAG
>CAZKKP010000405.1:0-4094 GCA_964553295.1 uncultured Thermoanaerobaculia bacterium
ACGACCCGTGAGCAGATGAAGATGTTCCTGACCCGGATGGGCTTCCACTCCAAGGCGGTGATCACCGGCGACATCACCCAGATCGACCTTCCCGGCGGCCAGCGCTCGGGCCTGGTCGAGGCACTCGAGATCCTCGCGGGGGTGGAGGGCATCGGCTTCATCAACTTCACCCACCGCGACGTGGTTCGCCACCGGCTGGTGCAGGAGGTCGTCGACCGCTACGAGCGCTGGGAAGCCGAGAGGAAGCGGGTCGGCAACGGAGAGCTCGGCCGGTGAGCCCCGGGCAGCAGACACCGCGCCGCCGGCGTGCGGCGACCCGGATCGAGCGCGGGCTCGAGGATCGCTCCGGGCTGTGGCAGTGGCTGCTCGACCGGCCGCTGCTCTGGGCGATGCTCGCGGTGGTCGGCTGCACGTGGGCGGTGATGCCCCGTCTCGGTTCGACCCTGCCGCAGTGGGCACCCGGCGAGGTGGCCACCTTCGACGTCATCGTGCCGCGAGAGGTCACGGTGCGGGACGAGGTGGCGACCGAGGCGGTGCGCGAGGAGGCGAGGTCGGCGGTGCTGCCGGTGTACGAGATGGAGCCGCGCCTCGAGCTGGAGCTGGTGGCGCGGATCGCCGGCCTGTTCGACAGCTGCCGCGAGCTGCGGGACGGTGACGGTCTCGACAGCGGCCGGCTGGCCGGGGCGAGCGACCTGAGGCTCGACGACGCCATGCTGAGCATCGTCGAGTTGTCCGAGTGCGATTCCGCTCTCGAGCGGGCCCTCGTGGCGGTGGCGACCGCGATCCACCAGGCCCGCGTCGTGGACGACCTGGCGGCCCTCACCCGGCGCGGGGAGCGGGGTCTGGTCCTGCGGGACGTCGCCACCGGGCGCCAGCGCGAGGTCGGGCTCGGTGACGTGGCCGGGGTGATCGACCATCGCTCAGGGCTGGAGCCCGTGCTGCGCGCGCTGGTTCTCGAGCACGACGTCATCGCCCGGCGCTGGATCCGACCGACCATCGACTTCCTCGAGGCGAACACCGCCCCCAACCTGGTGTACGGCAGGGCCGAGACGGCGGAGCGGGTGCGTGCCGCGGCGGAGCAGGTGCAGCCGCGCTCACAGGTGCTGCGCCGCGGGCAGGTGTTGGTCCGTCGCGGCGACACCGTGACAGCCGGCACCGCGCGTACGTTGGCGGTGTTGAACGAGCAGCGGGGCGATGTGTCGGACTTCTCGAAGATCGCCGGGATCGGGCTGCTGATGACCCTGACGGTCTTCGGTTGGTGGCGGGTCCTCGCCCGCTTCGCCGAGCGCGTCGAGGTCCGTGGGCGGCTGTCGATGGTCTTCATGCTGCTCCTCATGTTCACCGCGCTGGATCGTCTTGGCCTGTTCGTCGCCTCGGCGCTGGCCTTCAGCAGCCATGGCTCGGCGCTGGCGGCCGTCGACGCCTATCTGTGGGCGATCCCCTATGCCGCCGGACCGGCGACGATGTGTCTGCTCCTCGGGGTCCAGCCGGCGGTGCTCTTCGCCCTGTTCGGCTCCCTGGTCGCAGGGGTGATGCTCGGCGGCGACTTCGAGGCCGTGGTCTACGCCCTCGCCTCCGGCCTGGTCGGCGCCCTCGCCGCCCAGCAGTTCCGTCAGCGCACTGCCCTGAGCCGCGCCGGGGCCGTGGTCGGGCTGGCCAACGTGCTGGTCATGCTCGTCCTCCAGCTCTACCGGGGCCTGCCCGAGCTGCCCGAGACGATGGCGCTGGCGGCGCTGGCGGCCTTCGTCGGAGGCCTGCTGGCGGTGGCGGTGGCGTCCTTCCTGCTGCCCCTGCTCGAGGATGCCTTCGGCATCACCACCGACGTCCGGCTGCTCGAGCTGTCGAACCAGAACCTCCCGCTGCTCAAGAGGCTCTCCCTCGAAGCGCCGGGGACCTACCAGCACTCCCTGGCGGTGGGCAACCTGGCCGAGGCGGGCGCCGATGCGGTCGGCGCCAACGCCCTGCTGCTGCGCGTCTGCGCCTACTACCACGACATCGGCAAGCTGGTGAAGCCGGAGTACTTCGTCGAAAACCAGCGCGGCGCCAACCCGCACGACGGTCTGTCACCGTCGATGTCGGCGCTGGTTCTGCAGAGCCACGTCAAGGAGGGGCTGGAGATCGCCCGGCGGGCGAAGCTGCCGTTGGCCATCCGGCAGGGCATCGCCACCCACCACGGCACCAAGCTCATCCAGTACTTCTTCGCCAAGGCGACCGAGCTGACGCCCCCGGCGCAGGGCGAGATCCGCGAGAGCGACTATCGCTACCCTGGTCCCAAGCCGCACACCAAGGAGCTCGGGATCCTGCTGCTGGCCGACGCTGTCGAGGCGGCGGCGCGGACGCTCGACAACCCCGTACCCGGTCGGATCCAGGCGATGATCGGCAAGATCTTCGCCAACTCCCTGGAGGACGGCCAGCTCGACGGCTGCGACCTGACCTTCTCCGAGCTCGACCGGGTCGCGACGTCGTTCCTCTGGGTGCTCACCAACATGTACCACCACCGCATCGAGTACCCTGGGTTCGACTTCAACCGAAGGCAGGAGAGACGTGATTCAGGTCCGCTTCACGTGGGAACGAAGACCGTCGCGGCCGGCCGCCGGTGAGCTCCGCGGGCTGGTCAGACGGTGCCTGGAGAGGCTCCGGGTGGGACCGGCGGAGGTCCATGTGCTGGTGACCGACGACCGGCGTCTGGCCGAGCTCAACCGCGATTTCCGGGGCGTCGAGGGTCCGACGGACGTGCTGTCCTTCCCCGACGGCGACGAGCTCCCCTCCGGTGGCCGGCTGCTCGGCGAGATCGCGGTGTCTCTCGACAGCGCCCGTCGCCAGGCCGCGGAGCTCGGCCACGACGAGCTCCGCGAGCTGTCCGAGCTGGTCCTGCACGGCACCTTGCATCTTCTGGGATATGATCATCACGTCGACGACGGAGAGATGGACGAACTCGAGCTGAACCTCCGCGCCGAGCTGCTGTCATGAACGACGCCCTCACGGCGTGGTTCGCGCATCCGGTGACCGCGGTGCTGGCCGGCCTCGCGCTGCTGGCTCTGTTCGTCGTCTGCGAGATCGTGCTGCGCAGCCTGTCCCAGCTGGGCAACGTCCGCTTCCAGGGTGTGCTCGACGCCCAGCCGCGGCTGTTCCCGGTGGTGCGCGACCGAGGTCTCCACATGTCGCGGGTCACGGACGCCCTGCGCTGGATCCAGATCGGCGCCATCGGGCTGCTCTGGCTGACCCTGTCTCGGCTGCCGTCGCCGGTTCCCGGGTTCCGGGAGCTGCTGGCCGTGGTGGTGCCGCTGGTCAGCGTCATGGCGGTGCGTGCGGTCGTCGGACCGCTGCACGAGGAGACGGTGGGCGCTCTCCTGCGCGTGGTGCAGCCCCTGGCCTTCCCCGTGGTGGCGCTGCTCGCCCGATTCGGCAGCGCGCCCTCGCCCTTGCCCTTCGACGAGGAGGAGGAGGAGGTCGGCGAGCGTGAGATCCAGGCCTACCTCGAGGTCGGCCAGGCCGCGGGAATTTTCGAGGGCGAGGACTCCGAGATCGTCGAGTCGCTGGTCGACTTCTTCGACACCGTGGTGCGGGAGGTGATGACGCCGCGCACGGACATGGTGGCGGTGCCCGACACCGCGAGCTACCGTGAGCTGCTCGAGGTGTTCGCCCACAGCCACAAGAGCCGCATCCCCGTCTACCACGAGACCGTCGACCGCGTGGTCGGCCTGGTGCACGTCAAGAACGTCGTCCGGCACGTACTCGACGGCCACGAACCGCCGCTCGAGCGACTGCTCCGAGAGTGCCTGGTGGTGCCGGAGAGCAAGGCCCTGGGCGAGCTCCTCCGCGACTTCCAGCGCGAGCATCAACAGCTCGCGATCGTGGTCGACGAGTACGGTGGGACGTCGGGTCTGGTCACCCTCGAGGACATTCTCGAGGAGATCGTCGGCGAGATCGGCGACGAGCATGACCCGCGGCCGCTGCCCGAGTTCGAGGAGCTCGAGCCGGGCGTTTTCCGGCTTCAGGGCCGAGCTTCCCTGGAAGTCCTCGAGGAGCTGTACGGTCTCGAACTCGAGGACGCCGACATGGACACCGTCGGCGGGCTGGTCTTCTCGTGTCAC
>CAZKKP010000406.1:0-4091 GCA_964553295.1 uncultured Thermoanaerobaculia bacterium
AGGCGACCCCGGACCTCTCGAGGAACTCGTAGAGCCGGTTGGCGCGATGCTTGGTGCGGGTGAAGACGAGGGCCGTGCTGATGTGGTTGCGGCGCAACAGCTCGAGCAGCAACGGCGCCTTGAGCTTCTCGGGCACCGGCAGCACCGCCTGGCGGATGCCGGTGGCCGGCGCCGCCGGGCGCTCGACGTCGAGCCGCACCGGATCCGAGAGCAGATCGCGAGCGAGCTCAGCGATCGGCCGCGGCATGGTCGCCGAGAACAGCATGGTCTGCCGGCGCTTCGGGAGCTTCGCGAGGATCCGCTTGATGTCGGGCAGGAAACCCATGTCGAGCATCCGGTCGGCCTCGTCGAGAACCAGCACCTCGAGAGCGTCGAAGCGCGCGATGCCCTGCTGCAGGTGGTCGAGGAGTCGGCCCGGAGTGGCGACCACGACGTCGACGCCCGCGCGCAGCGCGCGCTCCTGGGGCGCCGGCTTGACGCCGCCGAACACGGCGACGGAGCGGATCGGGGTGTGGCGACCGAGGGACTCGAGGTGCTCGTGCACCTGGGCGGCCAGCTCGCGGGTCGGGGTCAGCACGAGGGCGCGGGTCGCGCCGCGGCCGCGGCCGAGCAGCCGCGCCAGTATCGGCAGCACGAAGGCCGCGGTCTTGCCGCTGCCGGTCATGGCGCAGCCGAGCACGTCGCGGCCGGCCAGCGCCGGAGGAATGGCCGTGACCTGGATCGGGGTCGGCCGGGTGAATCCCATGTCGGCGATCCCGCGGCGCAGCGCGGGGTCGAGGTTCATGTCGTCGAAGGTGTTCAAAATACAGGGTCTTTCTGCGGACGGAGCAGAGCTGGAACGGCGCCGCGACCGCGGGTTGGGGACCGGCTTGGCTGGGGAACGGGAGACTGCCGGTGAGGCTGCCGTCCGGGCCGGAAGGCCCTGCGAGGGTGTAGTGGCGGCCTCTTCTCCGGAGATCCAGCGTCTCGCGGTTGGCGACCGGTGAGACATCCTCTCACGAAGATCCGGATCTGGCAAGGGATGAGGGCAGCCGGATTCCTGCGGCAGGGCCGCAGGAATCCGCGGTCAGAGGCGACCGCGGAGAGCGATCTCGAAGGACCGTCCGGGGGCGAGGACGGCGTTCTCGTCCGGGGAGTCGAGATAGGTCTTGTCGAGCAGGTTGCGGGCGAGGACATGGACCTCGAAGAGACGGGACAGCCGCCAGCCGCCGCCCAGGTCGACGGTGGCGAACCCCGGCACGACCTGCTCGGTCGGCCCCGGTCGGTCGTCGCGGTCGAAGGCCGCGACCCGGGCCATCCACCACCAGTCGAAGGAGGGGTCCCGGCGCAGGGTGAGGAGGATCCCGTCCGACGGCACGTCGTTGGCGTTGCCGCCGTCGTCGAGGATCTCGCCGCGCTGCCACTGGACCGCGGCCTGGGCGAGGATCCCGCGCCCGAGGGACGCCAGCACCTCCAGCTCGAGGCCGCGGATCTCGGCCTCGCCGCGGTTGCGGAACTCGAAGTCGACGCCGTCCCGGTAGCGCTCGATCAGGTCCTGGATGCGGTAGAGGTAACCGTAGCCGGCCACGCTGACCCTCCCGACGTTGTAGCGCAGGGCGAGGTCGAGCTGGCGGCTGTTCTCGGGCTCCAGCTCGGGGTTGCCGGTGATGAAGCCGCGCCCGCTGACGCCGCGATAGTAGCGATCCGACAGCAGGGCGTCGCGGAAGCCGCGCGCCACCTGGGCCGACAGCTCGAGCTGCTCGCCGAGGGGCAGCGAGACCGCAGCGAAGCCCGAGACCGCATCTTCCGTACGCCGGTCGTCGCCGAAGTAGCCGCCGCGGTTGCGCGCCTCGACGTGGTCGAAGCGCAGCCCGAGGGACAGGCCGACCCGGCCGACGGTGGTGGAGACGGCGGCGAACGCGCCGAGGTCGGTGCGGCCCGCATCCTCGACGGACACCTCGACGAGGCGCTCCTGGACCTCGCCCGACGGGTCGAGAGTGAGGATCTCGTTGCTCGCCCTCAGCCCCATCCGGCCGCTGCTGTCCAGCCCGGTCACGAGCCGGGCACGGTCGCCGAGGAGGCGTTCGGCCTCGAGCCGAAGCCCCCAGTCGTCGGAGTCGACGTCGGCGCTGGTGCGCGAGGTGGCGACCCCGCCGCTCGCCCGCTCGCTGGTGGTCAGCAGTCGGTAGGAACCCCAGAAGGCCGAGGCCGCAAGACGCGACCACGATCCCGGGCCGGGCTGCTCGTAGCTCAGGGTGAGGCGGTCCGAGTCCTCCTCGGGGTACCATGTCGGTCGGGTGTCGAAGTCGGCGGCGGGCTTGCCCACGTCCCGCGCACGGTCGCTGCGCCACAGCGCGCGGAGCATGCCGCGGCCGAGCTCGCGCTGGTAGCCGAGGCGCGCGCCGTACCCCTCCCAGCCGGAGTTCGGCATCGTCCCCTCGGGGGTCTCGTAGTCGTCAACCTCGCGCCAGTGGGCGCCGAAGGTGACGCCGCCGCCGAGCAGGTCCCGGCCGTACTCGGCCTCGGCGGCGCGGATGTCGTCCCCGGTCCCGGCCACGACTCCCCACCGCAGCAAGGGCTCGTCCCCCGGCACGTGGAGCCTCGTCCGCGCCCGGATGACGCCGCCGAAGGCGTCCGAGCCGTAGGCCACCGAGCCGGGGCCGCGAACGATCTCCACCTCGTCGACCGTCGCCGGGTCGAGGAAGGTCGCCGAGGCGCCGGCCCGCCGCTCGGCCGTCACCCGGCCTTCGTCAATCATGATCAGGGTCCGCCCCGAGGTCATGCCGCGCACCGCCGGCACCGCCGCCGGGCCGCTGCCGACCACCTCGGTTCCGGGCACGGTGGCGAGCACGTCGGCGAGCTGACGGGGCGCTCGCTGCTCGAGGTCGCCACGGCCGGACAGCGTGAAGGCCGCGGCCGGCGGCACCTCGAGGTCCGGCGCGGCGCCGAGCACCGTCACGCTGCCCTGCATCGCCGCCTCGACCACCAGCTCGAGAATCCCCTCGGCAGGCAGCGCCTCGACCCGGATCGGCTGGATCACCACACCGTCGGCCCGGGTGACCAGAATGTCGAAGGGCGGCGAGACCTTGTCGGGCAGGGAAAAGCTGCCGTCCTCATCGACCACCACCACCTCGCGCTGGCCGAGGATCTGCACCCTCGCCCCACGCATCGGGCTGCCGTCCGGCCGCAGCAGCACACCGTCGAAGGCGGCCGCCACGGTTGCAGCGAGCACGACCGCGACCATCGGCAGAATGAACCGTTGTCCCTGCATCCGGACCTCCTCACATCACCGCGTTCGGCCGCGTCGCCGCCGACACCCCTGGTCCCGGGCACGCCACACCGCCGGCGGCGGAGTCGCCGCGGTCGGCGGTGGCGTCGGAGACTCATCGTGGGGAGAGCGGGCAACTGGACGCGACGTGGCGGCGAGGCACCGCGCCGTTCTAACAGCGCGTCGGCAAACCGTCAACCTCTGCCCCCCCCGGCGAGGTCTTCACGCCGCCTTGACCCGCCATCCTGTAAGATCGGCGTGCAGCGAGTTTCAGCGTCGCCGAGGAGGGAGGACGAGCATGTCAATGCTGGCCGGGATGATGGTGGGTTTCCTCGCATGGTTCGTGGTGCGCTACGTGGTCGGCGGAATCTACACCGTCGACCAGAACGAGCGCGCGATCAAGACGGTGTTCGGCAAGGCGCAGCGCCTGGGCACGGCAACGGTGACCGATGGCGAACTCGGCGCCGGCTTCGACGCCGACGAACGCCAGCGCTACGCCTTTCCGCTGCTGCGGGTGATCCCGCCCGGCGGGCCCTACTTCAAGATGCCCTGGGAGAAGATCTACAAGGTCTCGGTGGCGACCGAGACCATCAGCATGGCCTACGACCCCGAGAGCGCCACCGCCAACGACGGCGGCACGGTGCTGGAGGCAGTCACCAAGGACCAGCTCAACACCGGGCTCACCGGCCAGATCCGCTATCAGGTCGCGGAACGCAACCTCTACGCCTACCTGTTCGGCGTCAAGAACCCGCTGGCCCACGTCATGGGCTACTTCATCTCGGTGCTCAGGGAGCGCATCGCCACCTTCGACGACCCGCGGGGCTCGGACCTGATCACTGGAGGC
>CAZKKP010000407.1:0-4090 GCA_964553295.1 uncultured Thermoanaerobaculia bacterium
CGAGACCGTCGAGGCCCGGGAGCATGAGGTCGAGCAGCACCAGGTCGAGCGGCGTCTCGATCGCCAGCGACACCGCCGACGGTCCGTCGCCCACCGCCGTCACCTCGTGGCCGGCAGCCGACAGCAGCTCGACCAGCCCCTCGCGCAACAACCGCTCGTCCTCGACGATCAGGATCCGCACTCCCACAGGGTAGCTCGAACGGCTCGTGCCGTCGCGTTCACCAGCGCGGGCCTGCCCGCAACCTGACCGTCGGTGTGTTCACCACAGAGGCACAGAGGAGCGGCTCAGATTCTGCGGCGGGGCGTCCTGTGACGTTTCACGAGCTCTCTTGAGTGGGCCGAATATGTGGTGCAGAGAGGATGCGGGATGCTCGACATATCCTCACGCGAGCCCTAACCTCGTGCGATGACCGAGGACGAAGGGACGACTTTCGAGGATCATCTCGCCGGAGATCGGGGCGACGGGCGCCCACATCGTCCGCCGCGTCGTGCGCTCTCGCCGGCGGAGGATCCGCTGCCCGGTTGGGACAGGTATCGCATCGAGGGCTTCCTCGGCGAGGGGGCGATGGGGACGGTCTTCCGGGCGGTGGACCCGATCCTCGGTCGCACGGTGGCGCTCAAGCTGCTGCGCTCGGACGACCCTCGCCAGGTGGCGCGGTTCCAGCGTGAGGCTCGAGCCCAGGCGCGTATCGACCACGAGGGCGTGTGCCCGGTCTACGAGGTGGGCGAGGCCCAGGGGCGTCCCTACATCGCCATGCGCTTCATCGCCGGCAGCCCGCTGGACCGGATGGCCGACCGGCTGACCGTGGAGGAGAAGGCGCAGCTCATGATCCGCGTCGCCGAGGCGCTCGCGGCGGCCCATCGGATCGGCGTCATCCACCGCGACATCAAACCGGGCAACATCATGGTCGAGGAGTCCGAGGACGGCTCGCTGCGACCCTATGTGCTCGACTTCGGCATCGCCCGGGACGTCGAGAACCAGGGCATGACCGCGACCGGGTTGGTCCTCGGCACCCCGGCCTTCATGGCGCCCGAGCAGGTGCGGGCGGCGGCCGAGGACATCGACCGGCGGGCCGACGTCTACGGCTTCGGGGCGACCTTTTATGCGTTGTTGGTCGGCCGGGCGCCGTTTTCCGGGACCACCGGCGTGGAGACCATGATCCGGGTGCTCGAGGACGAGCCGGTCGCCCTGCGGCGGGTCAACCCGCGCATCCCGCGGGATCTCGAGACGATCGTCGCGACGTGCATGGCGAAGGAGCCGAAGCGTCGCTACGGCAGCGCTCGGGAGGTCGCCGACGAGCTCCGCCGCTATCTCGAAGGCGTGCCGATCCAGGCGCGGCCGGCCGGTGGGGCCGACCGGCTGGCACGCTGGGTGCGGCGCAACCGGTCATTGGCGGCCGTGGCCGCTGCCGCGGCCGTCGTGGTGGCACTGCTCCTCGGCTTCCTGGCGGTGGAGAGGGCGAGCAGCCGGCGGCTGCAGACCCTGGCCCGGCAGGTCGGTCAGGAGGTCGAGCGCATCGACAGCCTGGTGCGGGAGAACCGCATGCTGCCGCTGCACGACACCAGCGCGGCCCAGTCCCTGGTGCGCGAGCGGATGGCACGGCTCGCCGAGGATGCGGCCCGTCTCGGCGAGCGAGGCGAGGGGCCGCGCCGCTATGCCCTGGGTGTCGGAGAGCTGGCGCTCGGCAGCTACCAGGGAGCGGTCGACCACCTCACCGCGGCATGGGCCGCGGGACACCGGTCCGGAGACGTCGCCGGCGCGCTCGGGGAGGCGATGGCCCGGCTCTACCTGCAGCGACGTGAAGCGGCAGCGAGGGTTCGCAACCCTGACCACCGCGACCAGGTGCTCGAGGAACTCGATCTGGAGCTGCGCCGTCCGGCGATCGCCAGGCTCGAGCAGGGCCGCGGCGAGGCGGTGGACGCGCGGCTGGTCCGCGAGGCGCTGGTGGCGCTCCTCGAGGGTCGCCACGACGACGCGTTGCGGCTGGCCCGCGAGTCCGAGCGGCGCTTCCCGTGGCGCTACGAGGCGCTCATGCTGCAGGCCGAGATCGTGCTCGAGCGAGGCCTTCGGGCGGAGGAAGCTGGGGAGCTCGAGCTCGCGGCCGCCGACCACGCGATCGCCGGCGAGGTCCTGGCGCGGGCCCTCGAGATCGGTCGCAGCGACCCGCTGGTCTACGAGGCGGAGGCCCGCCGTCTGTCCCGGCGGATCGCGGTCCGGGGCGACATGGAGGCGAGGGGCCAGGACGCGCAGCTGGAGCGGGCGCTGGAGCTGGCGGACGCGGCGCGGACCGCGGCGCCGTGGCGGGCGGAGCCCTGGAACCTCCTGGCCCGGCTGCGCTGGCTCCGAGCCGACGCCCTGCTGCGTTCCGGCAACGACCCGGTGGAGGAGCTCGAGCTCGCCCTGGAGCACGCCACGCGAGCCTTCGAGCTCGCGCCGACCGACGTCGAGGCAATCGTCAACCGGTCGATGATCCACCGCGCGAGGGCGACCTTCGAGGCGCAGTCGGGGCGGGATCCGCGGCCCTGGCTCGAGCAGTCGGCCCGCGCCTCCCGCGAGGCTCTCGCCGTCGACTCGGACTCGGCGCCGGCTTTCGCGAATCTCGGCATCGCCCGCTACCTGGCGGCCGAGCACGAGCTCGCCCAGGGGCTCGACCCGGAGCCGGCGCTGGAAGAGGCAGCGACCGCGTTGGCCGAAAGCCTCCGGGTACGGCCGAGCTTCGCCGTCTACAACAACCTCGGCCTGGTCCACTGGCAGTGGGCGAGCACCGTCGCCCAGCGCGGCGGCGACCCCTCCTCCCATCTCGACCGCGCGTCGGAGTGTTACGCGGCGGCGATGGCGCTCAACTCGACCCATCCACATCCGCCGTCCAACCTCGGGCTGGTGCTGCTCGAGCGTGCCGATCTCGCCGCCGAGCGGGGCGAGGACCCCGAGCCGTGGGTCGAACGGGCGGTCGCCGCCCTCGAGGCCTCGGTCGAGCGCGCGCCGGGTTTCATGGAGGCCCTGAACAACCTGGGCAACGCCCACAAGGCGCGTGGCGAGGTGCGGCTGGCGCGGGGCGAGGACCCGACTGCCAGCCTCGGCCGCGCCGTCGAGGAGTATCAGCGCGCCATCGCTGCCAACCCACGACCCGCCTTCCTGTACTCGAACCTCGGCTTCGCGCATGTTCTCCAGGCCGAGTACCGGGTGCTGACGGGCGCGGACCCGGCGGGACCGCTGGCGGCAGCGCGGGAGGCATTCTCCGCGGCCCTCGAGCGCGACCCGACGCTCGCCGTCGCCCACCACAACGAGAGCCACGCCTGGCTGGTCGAAGCGCGGCGTCAGATCGCCTCGGACGGCGACCCGATGGCGGCCGTCGAGCGCGCCCGGCGCGCCGCCGGTCGAGCACAATCCGGGGCTGTTTTCGCTGCGCCTCGGGCAGGCGTCGGTCGAGATCGAGGCGGCGCGTTGGCTGGTCGCGCGGGGCCGCGATCCACGGCGCGAGCTGGCTGCCGGGGGCGAAGCGCTGGCCACGGCGGCATCGCTGAATCCCGCCTCACCGGTTGCCGACCGTCTGGCGGCGGACCTCGCCGGCCTGCGAGCCGCCTGGCTGCTGTCGGCAGACGGCGACGCGGAGCCGGACCTGCGAGCCGGCGTCGAGCTGGTCGCACGCTCCGCAGCGGCCGGGGGCGAGCAGGCCGAGACCCTGCTCGTCGAGGCCAGGCTGGCGGCGCTCACGGCGCGCACCGGCTCGAAGGCGGCCGGACCGGAACCGGTGCGCCGGGCGAATGCCGCCCTGGACCGGGCGATCCAGCTCAACCCGCTGCTCGAGCGGCGCTGCGCCGAGATCCGCCGGCAGCTGCCGCCGAGCTGACACCATCGCCTCGCGCGGGAACTCTGAGCCCGGTAGACCGAAATCGGTGGTCAGACGGCCGAGTTTGCAGGATAATGGCGGCGCCCGTCCCGGGCGGCGAGAGGAGATCCGTGGAGAACGTCCGCAGCTTCTGCATCATCGCGCACATCGACCATGGCAAGTCGACCCTGGCGGATCGGCTGATCCAGACCTGTGGCGGCGTCGACGAGCGCGACTTCCGTGACCAGATTCTCGACTCG
>CAZKKP010000408.1:0-4073 GCA_964553295.1 uncultured Thermoanaerobaculia bacterium
ACGTCATCTCGTCCCCCTCCTCCAGGCTTCGCCTGGCGCACGCCTGGCACCGCTCGAGGCTGTGACATTCGGCGCCGCTCCGGAGCAGTCGTCGCGGTTGACGACGTACACACGCAGATGTACATTGAGCGCTGGGGGTGGCCTCGATGGCTGTCGCAAAGGTGTTTCGCAACGGCAACTCGCAGGCCGTCCGCCTGCCACTCGAGTTTCGCTTTCCCGCGGGAGTCCGCGAGGTCACGATACGCCGGGAGGGGTGCGCGGTGATCCTCGAGCCACGTGCTGACGAGTTCTGGCCGGAGAGCTTCTGGCGCGCATTCGGCGTGCTCGACGAGTCGTTCCAACGGGCGCCGGGGCAGAACCAGCTGCGGGCCGATCTCGATTCTTGAGATGACCACCTACCTCCTCGACACGAACATCTGCATCTACGCTCTCAGGAACCGCCCACCCGCGGTTCTGGAGAGGCTCCGCACAGTCGGCCCGAGCGCCGTGGCGATCAGCGTCGTCACCCTCATGGAGCTCCGCCAGGGTGCAGAGGGGAGCGTGCGGCCCGAGGCCTCGCACGCCGTGCTCGACCTGTTCCTCGCCGCCATGCCGGTCGTCGACTTCGACGTCGTCGCCGCCGTCCACGCGGCGCGGGTGCGTGCCCACCTGCGTCGGGCCGGCACGCCGATCGGGGATCTCGACAGTCTCATCGCCGGTCACGCGCTGGCCCTCGAACGGACCCTGGTCACGAACAACGAGCGCGAGTTCGCCCGCGTGCCCGGCCTGGCGCTGGAGAACTGGGTGTGACTCCCGCCGGGAGCAGCCCGGCCCCCGCCGATCGGGGGACGGAAACCGGTGGCGGGTATCACAACCTCACGATGTGCGGCAGGTTGACACTGACCGATGTGGGAATCGGCCCCAGGTCAGACAAAGCCGACAAGGCCGACAATGTCTTACCGGTAGCTTCCAGGACTGGAGTGAGTGCTCGGCGCCGCTTGGGCGCTTTTCAGGGGCGACGCAGGGTTGGGCGGCGACAATCACTCACCCGCCGTGACCACCACCGGGATTCCCGGCCAGCCTGAGACCGATCCGGCATCCGAGCGGGTCGCGGCGTTCATCGCGCGCTGGCAGGGGTCGGGGGCGGCGGCACGGGCCAACTACCAGCTCTTCCTCTCCGAGCTGTACGACGCGTTCGAGGTCCCGCGGCCCGAGCCGGCGGCGCAGGACGACGCCGCCAACGCCTGTGTCTTCGAGCGGACTGTGGTCTTCCGCCACGCTGACGACACCACGAGCACCGGGCGCATCGACCTCTACAAGCGCGGCGCCTTCGTGCTCGAGGCCACATCATAGGAGTCTCAGGCTGCGCGGCACCAAACCTCCAGCAACCCGAACCTACCACCACTTTGCTAACTTCGTTTCTCCTGGCACTGATGCTGATGCCTCCCATGCCTCCCAATCGTCCACGTTTAACCCTGGGACACGACCGAACCCTGAGGTGTTGTGCGTCACCAGGATCAGATCATGGGCGAGTGCAGTCGCGGCAATCAGCAGATCATTCGGACCGATGGATCGTCCGACCCGTTCCAGATCTGCGCGCACGCTGCCGTAGGCATTTGCCGCCCTGTCATCGAAGGGTAGGCACACGAACGGCTCAAAGAGTGCGTCGACAAGCCTGAGGTTCTCCGCGACGCGCGTGCTCCTCCTCGCGCCGAAGACCAATTCGGCTCGAACAACAGCACACATGGCGACCGCAGAGGGGTCGAGCCCTTCGAGGCGTTCGATGACACCGGCCGAAGAACCGTTCAGAACCCGGATACACACGTTGGTATCGAGAAGAAACCTCACGGAAGCGGCTCGCGGGGCTCGAACTCCCCTTGCGGTGCCCGCTCGAGCGGGGCGCCCTGCCAACCGCCGGGCACTCGATCAAACCAGCCATCAGGCCAGCCTGCAGACGCTCTCTCCTGGACGAGCTTGGCGAGAAAACGCGAAACGCTGACCCCCGCCGCTTCGGCTCGACGACCAATCTCGGCTGCGACCTCGTCGCTCACATAAAGATGCAGCTGTGGCATTCCACGCCCCCTCGTGCAAATATATGTGTTGTATTTGCATGTGTCAACACCGGTGCCAGGAGAAATGAAGTTAACAAAGTGGTCCTCTGTCACTGCTCTTGCTGCATCGCGGGGGCGAGCTCGCATCGTCTTCACCGGTGCCAGGAGAAATGAAGTTAACAAAGTGGTCCTCTGTCACTGCTCTTGCTGCATCGCGGGGGCGAGCTCGCATCGTCTTTGGGCGGCCAGGGCCCTCTCGCTGAGCTGCTCATCGAGCCAGAGAAGCTTCTTCTCGTATGCGGGGTCCGTCTGGCGCTCGCGGGCCGCATCGGAGACCCACCGGCTGACGGCAACCGTGTGCTTGTCGAGCAACCTGCCGAGCTCCCCGGCCCGCTGGCCCCACCGCTCGATGCCGACCGCCGCGACCAGCTTCCGGAGTGCCGCGGTCTCCCGGTCCCGACGGCTGCTCGCAAGTCTCTCCGGCTCGACCTGGAGGATCGCGCAGGCCTCTCTGAGATAACGTACTCCGTCGAGGGCGGGTCGCTCGAGGCCGGTGCTCCGGCCGAGCTCGTCGACGAAGACGGTCACCGGCGCATCGAGCCTGCGATCACGGTGGAACAGCTCGCTGAGGCGACCGGGCGACGCGTCGAGTTCCCCGTCGTCGATTCCCGCCCGGACTCGTGCCGAGTACTGCCGCCGTGCCTGCTTCAATGTCTCGCCGAAGCCGATGAGGGCCTGATCCACATCCGCCAGTGGGGCCTTCACCTTCCCCATCAGCTCCCGGTAACCACAGAACACGTAGTCGATTGGATCATCGGTCAGGCCAGCTCGGACGGGGTTCAGGTGCACGTACACCATCACTCGCTCGAAGTACTCCTGGTCGTCGATCACTCGGGCTTGGTACCGGCTCTGCCACAGCGGCCCGGTTCGTCTCCATCTCCGGTTGAACCGACGGCTGTAGGCCCCCTGGAGGTACTGCATCGTCCGCGACAAGGGAATCGCGGATGTCCGCAGCACGAGGTGGTAGTGGTTGGAGAGCAGCGCCCACGCAAAGACCGTCAGCCCGTCGCGCCGCTTCACCTCCCGAAGAAGCTCGACGAACTCGATCGCCTCCTCCGGGTCCGCAAACACGCTCTCGCCACGCGCGAAACGGTTGTACACATGGTACAACCCGCCCTCGACGAACACCCTCAGGCTGCGCGGCACCCAACCTCCCGCAACCCGAACCTACCACAACTTTGCTAACTTTTTTTCTCCTGGCACTGACGGTAGGGATCTCCGCGATCTTCGTTGGCTTCCTGAATCGTGCGGAAGCGTCGAACGCCACAGACCCGAGGCAAGCCTGGTGTCAGGTTGGAGTACATCCGCATCATCATGGCCACGGTCCGGAGATTCGTCGGGTCGTCGGCAGATCTCCAGGCGGGCGGCACGTCCTCGACCGAGCGGTATCTCTGGACCGCCATCGTCACCCCTCCTCGAACCCGAACCGCTCTGCCAGAAGTGACGCATCAAAGCGATCGACAGGACGTACCGTGTCCTTCTTCATCAACCAGAGTGTCTTCGGGGTCACCACCCGAACCGGCACTCCATCGTAGGTCTTCTCCTCGATCTCAAGCGAGGAGAAAAAGAAGACCTCGCCCAGACGGGTCAGAATGTCGAATCCAAATCCATCCGGGGGCATGTAACGTACGGCCGGATAGTCGCCGCACAGGTCGTCGCTGGAGATCTCTCTGATGTTGGCATCGTCGAACACGGTCATGAGCGCCCGCTTGAGGTTCTCGACGTTGCTCGCGGTTGGTGCGATGAACAGGTCGAGGTCCCCGGTAGCTCTGGCCAATCCGTGAAGACCAAGCGCCACCGCGCCGAACACGGCGTACTCGACATGGTGCTCGGCGAGCGCCCGAAACACCCTCTTCAACCGCTCTTCATCGAGACGATCTTCGTCCATCACAGTCCTCACGGTCATTGTCGCATGCCGAAGACGCTCCGCTCACAGCCCTCGGACCAGTACCAGGCGGAGCCCTGGTAACAGCTCCGCATCCA
>CAZKKP010000409.1:0-1692 GCA_964553295.1 uncultured Thermoanaerobaculia bacterium
GTGGGCCATGGCGCGGGCGAAGGTCACGAGCTGACCCTCTCCCACCGACAGATCGCTGCCGCGTTCCCGCAGCACGTGCTGCCAGCCGACCCGCTCGACGACCTGATCGGCATGGACCAGGGCGGCGGCGTCCTCGGTCCGGCTGAAGGGGATGGCCGGGTTGCCGAGGTCGACGTTGAAGCGCACCGTCTCGGAGAACAACTGCGCGTCCTGGCGGACGCCGGCGACGTGCCGGTGGAGGTCGCGGCTCGACAGTTTCGCGAGCTCCTGGCCGTCGAGCCGGATCGAGCCGCGGTAGCCGGTGTAGGACCCGTCGAGCAACCGGGTGAGCGTGGTCTTGCCGGAGCCGGTCGCCCCGACGATGGCCACCACCTCGCCGGGTCGCACCTCGAGGTCGATGCCGTCGAGCACGTCGGGGGCGCCGGCGCGATAGCCGAAGCGGACGCCGTCGAGCTCGAGGCGCCCGCGGACCTCGGCCAACGGCTCGCCCCGGGGCGGCACCACCTCACGCTCGTCGAGCAGGGCGAGGATCTTCTCGAGGGCCGCGCCGCCCCGCTGCAGGATCGCCACCTTGCCCGAGAGCTCGCGCAGCGGTCGGAACAGGCGGTCGAGGTACTCGATGAAGGCCACCAGCAGGCCGGCGCTGAGCGGCTCCAGCCGCTCGACCGGCAGGCCCATCCGGGCGGCCAGCCCCGAGCCGTACCAGAGCATGGCGGCGACGCAGATCGACGAGGCGCCGTCGACCAGGGCGTACATGAAGGAGTCGTACAGGTTGGAGCGGGTGGTGGCGTCGCGGAAGCGGCCGTTCCGCCGGTCGAAACGGCGCTCGGTCTCGTCCTCGTGGCTGTAAAGCTGGACCACCTCGACACCGTCGATGCGCTCGGCGATGAAGGTGTTGACCTCCGACAGCGCCTCGCGGACCTCGACGAAGAGCGCCCGCAGCCGTCGCCGGACCAGCTCGAGCAGCGCCAGCAGGACCGGCGCCAGGGCGAGCAGGACCACGGTCATCCCGGCGTCGAGCCAGGCCATCGCCGCCAGGGTGCCGAAGATCATCAGTACGTCGAGCAGGATCGTCACCAGACCCGAGCTGAAGGCCTCGCCGAGGGCGTCGATGTCGGAGGTCGCCCGGGTCAGCAGCCGGCCGGCGGGCTGGCGGTCGAGGTAGGACTGGCGCAGTGAGAGGAGGTGCCGGTAGACCGCCGAGCGCAGCCGGACGATGGTGCGCTGCCCTCCCCAGGCCAGGGTCAGCACGTACACCCCCTCGAGCAGGTAGCCGGCGACCACCGCGCCGAGGAAGAGCAGGGCGATGGCGCCGAGGCCTTCGGCGACCCCGGGGACGATGTGCCCGTCGATCGCCTGCTGGAGCAGCCACGGCTGGACCAGGCCGAGGAAGGCGGCGGCCGGCGTCAGGGCGACCGCGAGCAGGAACGCGCCGGCGTCGGGACGCAGGTACGGCCAGAGGCGGCGGATCATGCCGACGTCGCTCACGAGGCCGCCCTCCGGGTGAGACCCGCGCCCTGGCTCTGCGCCAGCCAGGTGTCACGGTACAGACCGGGTCGCTCGACCAGCTCCCGGTGACTGCCGTGGTCGACCAGCCGACCGCGGTCCAGCACCAGCACCAGGTCGGTGCGACGCAGCGCCGACAGGCGGTGGCTGGCGATGAGCACGGTCGGCGCGCCGGGCCCGTGCGCC
>CAZKKP010000409.1:1702-3773 GCA_964553295.1 uncultured Thermoanaerobaculia bacterium
GTTGCGCGCGCCGCTGGCGACTTCCTTGCAGCGGCCGGCGATGGCGTCGACCAGTCGGCTCTCGGTCTCGTGGTCGACGGCGGCCAGCACGTCGTCGAGGATCACCAGGTCGCCGCCGCGGAACAGGCCCCGTGCCAGGGCCACCCGCTGGCGCTGACCGCCGGAGAGCATGATGCCGCGCTCGCCGACCACGGTCTTCAATCCGTCGGGGAGAATCGCCAGGTCCAGGGCCAGGGCGGCCCGCTCGGCCGCCGCCAGGACCCGCGCCGAGTCCGGGTTCTCCGTCAGGCCGATGTTGTCCTGGATCGACTCGGAGAACAGGAAGGGCCGCTGCGGCACCAACGCCAGCCGACGCCGCCAGCCGTCCAGGTCGAGTTCGAGCAGGTCGATGCCGTCGACCAGCACTGTCCCCGGCGGCGGGTTGTGCTGCCGCGCCAGGACCCTCAGCAACGTGCTCTTGCCGCTGCCGGTGCGGCCGAACAGCCCGATCACGGCCCCGGCGGGCAGCCGGATCGAGACCTCGTCGAGCACCTGGCGCCCCGGCGTGAAGCCGAAGCTCAGCGACTTCAGCTCGATGGCCGGTCCCCGCCCCGGCGGCAGCACGATGCCGGCGGCGCCCTCGGGCCGGTCGACGGGCGTCTCGATCAGCTCGAAGATCCGCTCCAGCGACGCCCGACCGCGCTGGACGACCGACAGCAGCCAGCCGAGGGAACGCAGCGGCGGCAGCAGCACCGAGAGCAGGGTCGAGAAGGCCACCAGCTCGCCGACCGTGAGCCGGCCCTCGAGGACCATCGGGCCACCGACGGCGAGCAGCGCCCAGATCGAGACGCCGCCCGCCAAGACCAGCAGCGGCAGCGCGGTCGCCCGGATCACGGCCAGCTTCATGGAGGTTCGCAGCCAGTCCCGGTTGCGTTCTTCGAAACGCTCGACGAAAGCCTCCTCGGCGGCGAAGCCCTGGATCGTCGCCATGCCCTGCAGCGAGCCGAGGACGTGCTCCGAGATCTCGCCGAGCTGCTCCTGGTTGCGGCGGCTGAGCAGGAAGACGCGCCGGATCGCCCACTGCACGACCGCCATCCCGACGACCACGGGCAGCAGCATGAGCAGAGTCAGCCGAGGCGACAGCAGCAGCATCTTCCAGCCGGTCATCGCCACCGCCACGGTCACGTTGACGAGCTGCAGGCCACCGTAGCCAACCAGAGTCCGCACCCAGGAGATGTCGTTGGCCGCCCGGCTGACGATGTCGCCGCGCTGGCGCGTCGCATAGAACGACGGCTGCTGTCGCAGGAGGTTGGCGAAAAGGTCCCGTCGGAGCTCGTACTCGACGTGGCGGCCGGGGTTGAAGATCAGGATCCTCGACAGCGTCCGCACACCGATCACCGCGAGACCCATCCCGGCGATCAGCAGCACCGAGCGCTCGATCGACCCGTCGGCGCGCAGCACGTCGACCGCCCGGCCGATCTCGAGCGGGATCGAGACCGCCAGGTAGTTGGTCAGCCAGAGGAAGAAGGCGCCGATCGCGTAGCTCGTCCGATGACGCCAGGCATAGTCGACCAGCAATCGCACCATCGGCCGGTCGCGAAACGCGCGGCCAGGTCCGCGCTGCCCGACCGACGAGGAGGCGCCCACCATACCCACAGCCTAACCCGGCCGGCCCGCAGGGTGTTCCTCCCTCGACAGGCGCTGCGCCTCTTCGGGCGCTGGAACGCGCCTCGTCCTGGTTACCGAAGTCAGGCCGATCGCCGGCTGGTGGACCTCGCCATCGTCGCCACCGTGACGCCGACATCCGACTCCTGAGATTCCGCCTCAAAAATGTGACGCGACTCACTTGCGGGCACGCAGAACGGGCATTACGTTGTTCATTGGACGCACCACACGATCTCCTCCTTCTCAAGCCCGTCAAGGGCTTGCTTTTTTTCTGCAGCTTCCAGGCGGTGTTTGCCTGCGGCAGGGGTGGCGCTACCCTGATCCGGCTGGAGGACGCGCGATGCACGACCCGGTGATGGACTCCGAGCCGGTCCCGGCGACCCGGCAGATCTTCGCCAACCGGACCCTCAACCTGCGCTCGATCCGC
>CAZKKP010000409.1:3783-4066 GCA_964553295.1 uncultured Thermoanaerobaculia bacterium
GAACGCCCATGGAACCGGTTCCCGATCAGACCCTCTATCCGCCCGTCGAGCGCCGGATCTTCTGCAACCGCACCCTCAACCTGCGGTCGGTCAAGGCCATCGGCTACGACATGGACTACACCCTGGTCCACTACCGGGTCGCCGCCTGGGAGGCGCACGCCTACCAGCGGCTCAAGGCGATCCTCGGCGAGTCCGGCTGGCCGGTGGCAGACCTGGCCTTCGCGCCGGACTCGGTGATCCGCGGCCTGGTGGTCGACGCCGAGCTGGGCAACATCGTCAAGGC
>CAZKKP010000410.1:0-4053 GCA_964553295.1 uncultured Thermoanaerobaculia bacterium
GTGGCCGCCGCCTCGGCCGCCCGCCGGGCCGCCGCCGCGGCGGCCGCCTCGTAGCGCACGAGCACCATGCGGGTGGTCGGTGGGTAGCCGAATGCCTGGCGGAAGACGAGCTCCTCCTCGAGGAAGGCGCGGCTGTCGTGCCGCATGGCGTGGCGCACCGCCGGATGCTCGGGGTGATAGGTCTGGATGACCACCCGCCCCGGTCGTTCGCCGCGGCCGGCGCGGCCGCCGACCTGGGTCAGGAGCTGGAAGGTGCGCTCGGCAGCGCGAAAGTCGGGCAGGCTGAGCAGGGCGTCGGCGGAGATCACGCCGGTCAGCGTGACCGCCGGGAAGTGATGGCCCTTGGCGACCATCTGGGTGCCAATGAGGACCCGGGTGCGGCCGGCGTCGAAGTCGCCGAGGGTCGCCTCGAGGCCGCCCCGGCGGCGCACCGTGTCGCGGTCGAGGATGCCCGCCGGCACGCCGGGAAAGAGCTGGGCGAAGTGGTCCGCGACCTTCTCGGTGCCGGCGCCGATCGGGTCGAGGAGCTCGCCCGAGCATCGCGGGCATCGGGCCGGGGTGGGCCCGTGGTGGCCGCAGTAGTGGCAGCGGAGGTCGTTGGAGCGCAGGTGGGCGACCAGGGAGACCGAGCAGTCGGGGCACTCGAGGCGATGGCCGCAGTCCCGGCACTGGACGAGGGGCGCCCAGCCCCGGCGCTGCATGAGCAGGATCGCCTGCTCACCGCGGCCCAGGGTCTCGCCGAGGGCCTCGACGAGCCGCCGGGAGTACAGCGTCCGCCCCTGCTCGCCGGGCGTCGGACGCTCGCGGCGCAGGTCGACCAGCTCGACCTCGGGCAGGGCGCCGCCGGCGACCCGCCGGGTCAGCTGGAGCCGCTCGGCAAGGCCGCGGGCGACCAGGGCCTCGGCCTCGACCGAGGGGGTCGCCGAGCACAGCAACACCGGCACGCCGAGGCGATGGCCGACGACCAGGGCGAGGTCGCGGGCGTGGTAGCGGGGCGCTTCCTGCTGCTTGTAGGCGGCGTCGTGCTCCTCGTCGACGACGATCAAACCGAGGTCGGGCAGGGGGGCGAAGAGCGCCGACCGCGGTCCGACCACGATCCTCGCCTCGCCGTCCCGGACCCGCCGCCATTCCAGCCAGCGGTCGCCTTCGGACTGGGCCGAGTGGAGCACCGCCACCCGGCCGCCGAAGCGGCGCTCGACGGCGCCCGAGGCGGCCGGCGTCAGGCCGATCTCGGGCACCAGCACGAGGCCGCCACGGCCGCGCTCGAGCACCGCCTCAAGGCAGCGCAGGTAGACCTCGGTCTTGCCCGACCCGGTCACCCCTTCGAGGAGCAGCGGCGCGTATCGGCCGGCGGCTGCCGCCTGGGCGATCGCGGTCACCGCTGCGGCCTGCTCGTCGGTCAGGGGGTGGCGCACGTCCGGGCCGCCGAGTCTCCAGCGGGGGCTGCTGGCCGGCCGCTGGGTGAAGCGTCGGACCAGCCCCTTGTCGTCGAGAGCGCGCAAGGTGGCCGGGCTCGCGCCGGTGGCGGCGGAGACCTCGGCGGACAGCGCCGGGCGACCCTGTTCGGCCAGCCACTCGACGACGCGACGCTGGGCGGGGGCGCGGCCGCAGGCGGCGAGCTGGCTCTCCAGGTCGCCCTCGACCAGGGCGACGGCGCCGACCTCGGCCTGGGGCGGGCGGTCGCGACGGAGTCGCCGGACGACTGCCAGACCGTCGTCGGCGAGCCGCTCGACGGCGCCCCGAGAGCCGAGGCCGGAGCGCGCGAGGAGAGCGGCCACGGTCAGTCTGCCCGCCTCGCGGAGACGCCGCAGGGCGGTGGCCGGGCCCGCCGGCAGGGTCTCGGGATCGACCCTGGCGCCGGCCGCGGTCAGCTCGACCACCTCCGCGTCCTGGCGTAGCAGGCCGGCCGGGAGCATGGCCGACAGGGTGTCGCCCACAGAGCATCGGTAGTAGCCGCCGACGAAGATAGCGAGCTCGAGGAGGCCGGACGGCAGCACCGGCTCGGCGTCGAGCACCTCGAGGAGGTCGCGGACCAGGGCCGGCTCGATCGTCGCGGTCTCGGCGACCGCGACCACGAGCCCGGTCGCGTGGCGCCGGCGCAGCGGCACCCGCACCCGGACCCCCGGGCGCACCAGCGCGCGCCAGCCTTCCGGTACCCGGTAAGTGAGCGGGCCCGGCGCGGAGCGGGGGATGGCGACTTCGGCGAACACCGCGTCACTGTAGCCGACGCGGGCTGCCGCTCGTCACCGCGTACCCGACCCAGGGAATCGGGGGTCAGGGGACAGGGGGCCGGGGTCAGGGGTCGGGGCGAGATCGCTGTCGCGGTGTCAAGCCCCTCGTCCTGCCGGCCACGGCCTGCGTGGTTTCCGAGCTCGGATCAGGGCACAGGGCTCAGGGCTGAGAGTTTGTGAAAGAACCGGCCCAAAGCACACAAGCTCGCTCACAAATCATGGAAAAGGAATTGTTTAAGCATGCTGTGAAGACCGCAGAAACCGAATTCTTCACAGGCTCTCAGAGCTCAGAGATCCGTGCCCGCAACCGACAACCCGCAACCAACAACCCACCACCGCGGGCACTGCCCGTGACGCCATCACTCCGGTCGTCGCGCCCGACCCCCGGCTTCCGCGGCCCGCCGCCCGACCCCGGGTCCTCTCGAGCCTTCCCGAGTCACCGGTGCTGACTCGCACCTTTCGCGTGTGCCGGCGAGACGCCGGCACCACAATTCGCCCCTGTCGCTGCCCCTGCCGCTTCTCACCTCACCGGCTCTACCAATCGAGAATCCCCCACTCAGACTGACAGCTTCTCACCAGGGCCTGACCGGGGCGCCGCGCGAGGGCACGACTCCGGGAGGCGCCAGGCTTCCGCGCTATGCTTTCGGGGATGGCTGCTCGGCGGGTCCACGGCGAGATCGATGGGGATCGTGGCACGCTGCGCGACCGGGTTCTCGAGATCGTGCGCTCGATTCCGGCGGGCCGGGTGATGACCTACGGCCAGATCTCGACCCTGCTGGCGAGCCGGATCTCGCCGCTGGCGGTGGGCTGGATGCTGCACCGGTGTCCCGAGGACGTGCCCTGGCACCGGGTGGTCAACGCCGCCGGAGGCTTCTCGACGGACCGCCTGCCCGACATGCCGCCCGGGCTTCAGCAGGCGCTGCTCGAAGGCGAGGGCACGGTGCTGGGCCCGGACGGGCGGGTCGACCTCGAGGCCGCGCGCTGGTGGCCTCGGGCGGTGCCGCCGCCTGCCTGGGAGGACGAGTGAGCGGCGGGAGCCGGGCCGACCGCCGGTGGACGGTGCAGCGCGTCGGGCTGGTGCTCGGCCCGTGCCTTTTCGCCCTGCTGCTGGCGCTGCCGACCGGCAGCCTGGCCGGCGAGCCCAAGCGGCTGGCGGCGCTGGCGTTGTGGATGGCCTGCTGGTGGGCGACGGAGGCGGTGCCGCTGGCGGCGACCTCGCTGCTGCCGCTGGTGATCTTGCCTCTGCTCGCCGTACGCTCCGTCGCGGCGGTGGCGCCGAGCTATGGCAACGACATGGTGTTCCTGTTCTTCGGCGGCTTCGTGCTTGCCCTGGCGGTCGAGCGCTCGGGCCTCCACCTGCGGATCGCCCTCGCCGTCCTGGACCTCGTCGGACCGTCGCCTCGGCGCCAGCTCTGGGGTTTCCTCGGGGTCACCGCCGTCGCTTCGATGTGGCTGTCGAACACCGCGACGACCTTGATGATGCTGCCCATCGCCAGTGGCGTCGCCGAGCGCCTCGGGGGCGGTCGGACGGCGACGCGGCTGTATCTCGCGATCGCCTACGGGGCGTCGATCGGCGGCATGGGGACGCTGGTCGGCACGCCGCCCAACCTGGTCCTCGCGGGTATGGCGCCGAGCCTGGTCGAGGGCCTGCCACCGCTGACCTTCGCCGGCTGGATGGTGTTCGGCCTGCCGGTGGTGCTGGCGATGCTGCCGGCGGCCGGGTTGCTGCTGGGCCGCGGCCTGGCCGGCGGGGCGGTCAACGCCGCCGGGCTCGCCCGGGAGCGGGCGGCGCTCGGCCCGGTGCGGCCGGCGGAGCGGCGGG
>CAZKKP010000411.1:0-4042 GCA_964553295.1 uncultured Thermoanaerobaculia bacterium
GGACGTCATCGCCGGCTCGCCGGCGGTGCGCGCGGCGGCGCCCGCGCTGGCCGCTGCGGCGGCTCAGGTCGGGGCCTGGCCGATCCAGTGCCGGGCGACCCTCGGCGGCAACCTCGGCCACGCCTCGCCCGCCGCCGACACCGCGCCGCCGCTGCTGGTGGCGGACGCCTCGGTCGAGCTCGTCGGGCCCGCAGGCGTTCGCCGGCTGCCCCTGGCGGACTTCTTCTCCGGACCCGGTCGCACCGTGCGCCAGCCGGGGGAGCTGATCCGTACGGTGCGGGTGCCGCGGCTGCCCGCGGGCGGTCGCGAGCGCTTCGTCAAGCTCGGCCCGCGGCGCGAGCAGGTGATTGCGGTGGTCAACCTCGCCGCGCGGGTGCTGGCCGGCGAGGGCGGCCGGCTGGAGAGGGTGCGGATCGCGGTCGGCTCGGCGGCGCCGACGCCGGTCCGTGCCCGGCACGCCGAGGCGGCGCTCGAGGGTCGCGCGCCCTCCTCCGAGGTCCGCCGGGAGGCGCTCGTGGCCCTCCTCGAGGACCTCTCGCCGATCGACGACAACCGCGCCCCGGCGAGCTACCGGCGGCTGGCGGCGGCGGTGCTGCTCGACCGCTTCCTCGAGGAGGTGTGCGGTGGCTGAGTCGGTCGAGGTCTCGCTCCTTGTCAACGGCGTCGAGCGCCGCTTCTGGGCGCCGGCGGGCCGTCGCCTGCTCGACCTGCTGCGCGACGACGCCGGGCTGACCGGGACCAAGGAGGGGTGCGGCGCCGGCGAGTGCGGCGCCTGCGTGGTGCTGCTCGACGGTCGGCCGGTGACCTCGTGCCTGGTGCTGGCGGCCTCGGCGGACGGTCACGACGTGGTGACGGTGGAGGGTCTCGGCGGCGCGCCGCAGAGCCTGCACCCCTTCCAGGGAGAGCTGGTCGCCCTGGGCGGCGTGCAGTGCGGCTTCTGCACCCCGGGCCTCGCGGTGACCGGCGCCGCGGTGCTGGCCGCCGGCGTCTTCGACCCCGAGGAGCAGCGCCGGCTGATGTCCGGCAACCTCTGCCGGTGCACCGGCTACACCAAGGTGCTCGAGGCCCTGCAGGCGGCGGGGGAGGAAGGATGAGCGGTCCCCTGGGTGGTCGCCATCCGCGTCCCGACGCCCGGGCCAAGGTCTCGGGCCAGACCCGCTACGTCGCCGACCTGGCGCTGCCCGGCATGCTCCACGCCGGCCTGGCGGTGGCGCCGGTGGCCTCGGCCCGGGTGCGCTCGCTGGACGTCGAGGCGGCCCGGGCGATGGCCGAGGTCGAGGCGGTGGTCACCGCCGCCGACCTGCCCGCCGCCAACCTGGTCGGGGTGATCTTTCCCGACCAGCCGCTGCTCGCCACCGAGCGGGTGCGCATGGTCGGCGACCGGCTCGCGCTGGTCGCGGCGCGCACGCCGGAGGCGGCGTGGGCGGCGGCCCGGGCGGTGCACGCCGAGCTCGAGGAGCTGCCCGGCGTCTTCGACCCGGAGGCGGCCCTCGCGCCGGAATCGCCGCTGGTGCACGAGTCGGGGAACCTGGTGCGCGACTTCAGGGTGCTGCGCGGCGACCTGCAGGCGGCGCGGTCCGGGGCCGCGGTCGAGGTGGTGGCCGAGTACGAGGTCGGCGGCCAGGAGCACGCCTACCTCGAGCCCCAGGGCTGCCTCGCCATTCCCGAGGGCGGCCGCCGGATCACCATCCTCGCCTCCTGCCAGTGCCCCTTCTACATCCAGCACGCCGTGGCCCGGGTGCTCGGCCTGCCGCCTGCGCCGCGGTGCTCGCCTTCGCCACCGGTCGGCCGGTGCGCCTGGTCTACCCCCGCGAGCTCGACCTGCAGATCACCACCAAGCGGCACGCCATGCGCGTCCGCCACCGCTGGGGCGCCGCCGCCGACGGCCGGCTGCTCTACGCCGAGGTCGAGTCGGTGCTCGACGCCGGCGCCTACATCGGCCTGTCGACGGTGGTCGCCGAGCGCGCCAACGTCTCCGCGATCGGGCCCTACGACGTGCCCGCGGTCCGGGTGCTGACCCGGATCGCCTACACCAACAACCTCTTCGGCGGGGCCTTCCGGGGCTTCGGCGCCCCCCAGGTGACCTGGGCCGCCGAGGCGACCGTCGACCGCCTGGCGCGCAAGCTCGGCCTCGAACCGGTCGAGCTGCGTCGCCGCAACCTGCTCGACGACGACCGCCGGACGCTGTGCACCGGACAGGAGCTGGCGCGGCCGGTGCTCGCCCGCCAGTGTCTCGACCGCGCCCTGGAGCTGGCCCACGCCTCGGCCGCCGCCGCACCGCCGGCCGCGGCCCGGCTGAAGACCGGTCTCGGCGTGTCGGCGGTCCTTTACGGCTGCAACCTCCACCACGGCGGTCAGCGTCTCGACCGCTCCTCCGCGATGGTCATCCTGGAGCCCGACGCCTCGGCGGTGGTCCGGGTCGGCCTCACCGACATGGGCCAGGGCAACCTGGTGTCGGCCCAGACCGTGGCCGCCCAGGCCCTCGGCCTCGACCCGGCCCGGGTCGAGGTCTGGCAGCCCGACACCACCACCGTCGGCGACTCCGGTCCCACCGTCGCCTCACGCGGCAGCCACGCCTCGGGCCGGGCGATCCTCGACGCCGTCAGGAGGCTGCGCGAGCGCCTCGACCCGGTCGCCGCCGAGCTGCTCGGCTGTCGCCCCGAGGAGGTCGAGCTGGCCTCGGGTCAGGCCCGGGTCGTCGACCGGCCGGAGGTCGCGGTGCCTCTCGAGCGGGTCGCCGGGGAGATGGCGGCGCGCCGCATCGAGTCCCTCGCCACCGGCTGGTACCGCTCTTTGGAGCGTACCTTCGACGCCGCGACCGGCCTCGGCGAGCCCTACGAGAGCTACGCCCTGGCCTGCCACGTCGCCCGGGTCGAGGTCGACCCCGATCTCGGCACGGTGCGGGTGCGCTCGGTGGCCGCCGCCCACGATGTCGGCGCGGTGATCCACCGCGACGGACTCGAGGGCCAGATCGAGGGGGGGATCGCCCAGGGGGTCGGCTGGGCGCTTTCCGAGGAGCTCTGCCTGGATCGCGGCAGGCTGCTCAACCCCAACTTCACCGACTACGTCATTCCCACCGCCGCCGACGTCCCCGAGGTGCTGATCGCCATCCTCGAGGGCGCCGCCGGCGCCGGGCCCTTCGGCGCCAAGGGCATCGGCGAGCCCTCCTTCATCCCCACCGCCGCCGCCGTCCGCAATGCCGTGGTCAACGCCCTCGGCGTCGAGCTCGACCGGCTGCCGATGACCCCACCGCGGATCGTTGCCGCCCAGGGTGCGGGCCACCGCTATGCGTGGCTGCTCGAGAAGGACTGACTCGGACAGCGCGTCGGAGGTCGTTTCCGGAGCGACCGGAAGGCTGCATCGTGCGACTGTCTCGGGCGGCCATGGCGGCGTGCTGAAGCCGGTTCCGCTGCCCGATTCCGCCGGATTCCGCGACGAGGCGATCTTCCTCCACCTGCTCGACGAGAGCCTGGTGGAGGAGTACCTCGAGTACCGTGAGTCCCACGCCGACGAGCTGGTCGAGTACCTGTGCACGGTGGTCGTCGAGCTGCCCGAGGGCCTCGTCGAAGAGGCCTACAGCGAGCCCGAAGGACCTTCGTGAGAGTCCGCGTAGCTCGTCATGCATCACGCCTGGAGCGGATTCTGACGCCAGCAGTGATGAATCATTCGATGAGCAAGGTGATGCATGGGCGAGCTGACCATTCGGACCACCGTGAGCCGACCCGCCTCCCTGCTGGCAGCTGCCGACGAGCTCGTTCGGGCCGGGAGAGTCAGGAGTCGGAGTGAGCTCGTGTCACGGGCGGTCGAGAACGAGCTGCGGGCCCTCGAACGCGAGGCGGTCGATGTCGGGTTCGCGCTGATGTTGGAGGACGGGGAGTTCCGGGACGAGGCTCTGCGGATTGCCGCCGAGCTCTCCGGCAGCGGCAGCGGCAGGGGTTGCGGTGGGGAATTGCTGCGCCGATGGAAGCGCTCACGAGATCTTCGGGTGGAGCGCCCCTGACCCCGTGCGGGTGGGTGGGCGTGCCCCCTGATCCCTGTCCCC
>CAZKKP010000412.1:0-4039 GCA_964553295.1 uncultured Thermoanaerobaculia bacterium
GAGCCGATCCAGAGGGTCCCCGGGGTTCATCTCGAAGTGGTCGCCCCCGAGCAACCCGAGCGGATCCTCCCCCACCAGCCGCAGCCCGGAGAGCGTCCGTCGCGGACCGGAGGACACGTGGACGTGGACCTCGACCTCTCCCGTGTCCCCCCGGCTGCCGGTCACGCCGCGCAGCCGGGCATCGTCCCAACCGCGGGCGCGGAGCACCCGCTGCACCGCTCTCTCGAGCCGCTCCGGCTGCTCGAGGGCAGCGGCGAGCTCGGTCGGCGTCGCCAGGATCCGGCGAACTGCATCCTCGGTCTCGGCCGGGAAGCCGTGCAGGAACGGGCCGACGAACTCCGCCCTGCTGTGCAGCACCGTCCTGGCGACCACCTCGTCGCCCCGCCGCTCCACCTCGACCTCAGCAGCGGCGAAACCCTTCGACCAGGCGTGGCGCAGCAGGGCGCTGCGCATCGCCGCCATCGCCGGCCGTGCCAGCGGTGGCGGCTGGTAGAGGGCCGTCACCTCGCGCCGCACCCGGCGCGGCGGCACGTCGCCGACGAAGCGCACCACGGTGAACGGGCCGGGGTCGCAGCTGAACACCAGGGTCGGCGAGCGCTCGCTGCCCTGGGTGCGGCCCTCGACCTGGGCGAGGTGGTAGCCCTCGCCGGCCAGCTCCCGCTCGAGCCTCACCCTCGCCGCAAACAGCAGGAACGGGTCGTACGGCTGGCCTCGGGACAGGCCGGTGGCCTTGCGCGCCCGCCGAGCCGAAATCGGCCATTCCCCCTCGAGCTTGACGCGGTGGATCGTCGGTCGATCCGACGCCGGCGCCGAGCCACCCCAGCGGAAGCGCTGGATCAGGTTGGCGCCGTTGCCCTCCTCCTGAGTCGACTCGTACAGCTGCAGGGCGAGGCCCGGCAGACGGTCGAAGTTCCACAGCTGGATCATGGTCGTCCGCCTCGCCGTCTCGGCGAGGTCGGTGGTCAGCAGCAGCGCAATGTTCGAGGTGAGCCGCTGGCCGATCGAGAACGAGCTGGCGCTCGCCGCCTCGGTGTCGACGGAGATCTCGGCCGGCTGCAGGCTCTCGTTCTCGAACCCGAGCGCCGAGCCCACGCTCTGCGCCAGCCCCCTGGTCGCCAGCAGCTGAGTGTCGATGCCGCCACCCTCACCGGCGGCGCCCGCCTCGAAGCTCGCCAGGTCCCTCTCGGGAACGATCTCGATGTGCGGGTCGGTCGCCGGGTCCCCGGTCATCCGGATCGTCCCGCGGCGCACCGTCACCACCTGGCCGGCGACCGTGATCTGGCCGCCGGGCGCGATCGTGATGTCGCCGCGGACGATCGGCTCCGCCGCCGTGCCCGTGACATGGAGCGTGCTCCAGCTCACGTCCAGCTGGCCCAGGTTGTTGTCGACCCGGACGCCGCGCCGGCCCCGCACCTGGAGATCCAGGCCGATGTCGTAGAGCACCTCCTCGGTACCCAGGTCGAGGCCCGACGGTCCCAGGAACGTCGAGGTCAGGCTCACCGGGCTGTCCCACAGCCCGGACTCGAGCACCAGCTCGCCGACCACCTGTGCCAGCCTCCCCGGCGACGGCTCGATCGCCAACTGCCCGTGCCAGGCCGTCAGGATGCCTCCTGGAAGGAGCAGCACGACATCGTCGAACTCCGCGACGAGACCCTGGCCGCTGGCCGGGTCCCAACCCCCGCCGAGCTCGACCCGACCGCGGTTGACCCCGGCCGAGCCCCGGTCGACGGTGACCACGCCGCCGTCGACCCTCGCCTCGATCAGCAGGTCGGTGATCTCCAGAGCCGGGTTGCGCATCGTCAGGGTGCCGCCGCGGTGGTCGACCACCAGTCGGCCGTCGGGCGCCGACGCCTGGCCCGTGAGCTCGAGGCCGACCTTGAGGGCGCCGCGCGCTCCGGCCGGCACCGGCAGGAGCCGGGCGGCTTCCGGCGACAGCTCGGCCTGCAGTGCGGCGTCGATCTCGCCGCTGACCATGTCGTAGACGCCGCCGAGCTCGATTCGGCTGCGCGGGGCGGTGAGCACGAAGCTCGGAACGGTTAGCATGCCCGGACGGAGTTCCACGACCAGCGGCCCGGAGGCGGTGAAGCTCTCGAACTCGCTGGTGACCTCCAGCGAGTCCAACCGCAGCTCGCCGAGCAGGCCGCCGAGTTCGGGGGGGTGCCACTCCAGCTCGAGGAGCAGGTCGCCGCGGGCCGCAACGAGCAGTGACCCCATCCCGAGGGCCGCCGCCACCCGATCCGAGGACAGCCGGTCAACCCGCAGGCTGGCCCGAACCGGCCCGCCGGGCGCCTCGCTCATCAGCCACCCCGGCATCGGAAGGTCACCGAGCGGCGCTCGCACGCGCAGGTCGACCACACCAATGTCGGTCACCAGCCCCTCGCTCGCGACCGTCGCGACGCCTCGATCGAGGGACAGCAGCAGCCGGAGCCGGTCGACCGGCTGGGACCCCGGGTCGGCCGCCGCCCACTCGACCTCCGCCTCACCGTACGGATCGGCGAGGGTGCCGGCGACTCTCAGGCCTCCGGCGACCGTCCCGGCCGCCTGGGCGGGCAGCTCGAGGGGCAGCCTGCCGAGCTCGAGGCCGAGCCACGCCAGGTCGACCACGAGCGGCCCGTTGCGGTCGGCCGTCGGCAGCTCGGCGGCGCCGGCAATCCGACCCCCCGCGAACTCAACCTCGAGGTCCAGGACGTGTACGGTCTCGGGATCGGCGGTGAAGACGAGCGCTGTTGAGGCGACCTGCCACTCCTGCCATGCGATGTCGCTGGCATCGACCCGACCGCTGACCCGCCAGCCGTCAGGCCGCCACTCGAGATCCCCTGAGGAGCGAAGACCTCCCTCGAGCGGCGGGAGCTCCATCGGAAGCTCGAGGGCGGCCATTCGGTCGAGCTCGGGGATCGCGATCGACCAGGACGCCGAGGTCGCGAAGCCCGTCAGCTCGGTGGCGCCGGAAGCCGAGGCCTCCATTCCATCGAGCGCCACCAGCCGGGTTCGCCAGTCGAGGCGTCGCGCGTCGCCCTGGGCCGCCATCTCGAGGCGCTCGGCGCCCACTCCGGCCGCCCAGGGCTCGCTCCAGACGGCCTCGACCTCGATCCGAGGCGCCGCCAATGCTCCCTCCATCTCGACCGCGGCCGACAGGGCGCCGCCGACCTCGAGGCGGGTCACCTCCTCGGGGAGCCAGCCGTCGAGAGCCTTGGCCAGCAGGGCCAGATCCGGCGCCTCGATCGCCAGTCTTCCGGCGAGACGGCCGGCCATGTCCCCTCGACCGCTGCCTCGGAGGCTGGAACCTCCGACCACCAGCTCGAGCTGCTCGACAACGACGTCGCCGGCGGCGGCGGACGCCCGGAGGCTGCCGCTGGCGCCGGGCGCGAGCATCGTCAGGTCGGCCTCGCCGGACAGTGAGCCAAGGTCCGGCGGCAGCGGGCCGGAGGCCGCGAGCCGGCCGCTGACCTCAAGCTCCCGGTCGAGGTTGTCGGGCCACGGCAGGCCGAGGGCATCGAGAACCGCCGCCGGGTGCATCCCGAGGAGGGACAGGTTGGCAGCGACGGTCCCGTCCGGCCGCCAGGTTGCCGAGGCTGCTCCCCAGTCGGCGCCACCGAGCTCGCTCCGCACCTCTGCGAGTCCCCCGCTCGCCGCGAGACGCTCGATCCGGAGGCCGGCGAGCTCCAGGGGCGCGCCGCGGTGCTCGATTTCGAAAGTGATCTGGTCGACGCCGTCCATCCGGGCGTTGACCGTGAGGTCCAGGCGTCCGGTGAGCAGCCCTGCCGGCAGCAGCTCGGGATCCCACCACGCGGCGACGGCCATGGGATCGAGCTGGAGGCGTCCGGCGAGCTCGCCGCCCAGGCTGCCGTCGATCGCCGCCCGTCCCTCCAGCTCGAGCGCCATCTCGTGCCCGGAGGCCCGCAGGCTCTCGAGCCTGAGCCCGTCGACCGGATCGGCGACGGCAGACATCCGTATCGGGCCCAGCAGCAGCGCACGCCGCTCGTGAGCCACCTCGAGCCGCTCTGCGGACGCTGCGAGGATCGCTGCTTGCGGCGTCAAG
>CAZKKP010000413.1:0-4017 GCA_964553295.1 uncultured Thermoanaerobaculia bacterium
GCGGCTGTTCTTCGACGTCGCCCGCCGGCACGCCCGGGTCCAGGGGCAGCTGGTACCGGGCCTTTATGAGTGGGTGACGGCGGCGCGGGGGGTCGCCGACGACAACCTTGCCTGGGAGGTCTTCGAGGCGGCCCGCTGCTACCCGTGGCAGCGCGAGCAGGCCGAGCTGGCGACCGCGCGGCTCGACGGCGACGTGCTCGACCTGGGCGTGCGCCGGATCCGTTTTCGCCGTCGCTTCTTCCGGGTCAAGCAGCGGCCGATGGCGATCCCGGTGCGCCGCCATCCCAGTCCCGAGGATCCACGGCAGTGGCTCGAGGCTTTCGACGGCTCGTCGATCTGCTCCTACCCGCCCGAGGACCTGGTGATCGAGGACTACGGCCGCTTCCTGCAGTCCAAGGCGCTGTCGATCCTGGCCGCCGAGACCGCCCACTCGGAGCCCTTCTCGACCAGCATGCTCGACGGCGTCGACCTGCGCGAGACCGTCCAGCGGCGGCACGAGGGCCGCATCTGGGTGCGCCAGCTCGGTCGGGCGCCCGGCGAGGCGGGCGCGGTGGTGGTGATCTTCGACGAGGACCCCGACGGCTCGGGCTATCCCTACCTGATGACCTGGCTCGGCGAGCACGACCAGGAGTCGGACATGGCCTTCTACGCCACCGAACCGGCCCGGCAGATCGTCGGCCCGGGGATCATGCGGGCGACCCACGGCGGTTTCATGCTCAGCTACCCGCCCGGGCGCCTGTGGGACGTGTGGCACGACCCCGACTACCGCGAGGCCCGCTGCAAGTCCGAGGTGCTGCTGATGGCGGCGGTGGACTACTCGGTCGGCAAGGTGGTGGTGCACGTCGGCCCGCGCCCGCCGGCGTCGCGCCTCGTCGACTGGGCCTCGGGTCGTGGCCGGCGGATCGTGCACGTGCCGCTGGGGTCCCTGTCGCCGGTCACCGTGCGCAAGGTCCGGGTGCTGCACATCCTCGCCGGCCGCGAAGCGCGCGCCGTGGCGAAGGACTACGTGTGGTAGGGGAGCAGGCGGCGGCGCCGACAGCCGCCGCTACTCCGCGCGCAGGGCGTCGATCGGGTCGAGGCCGGCGGCGCGGCGAGCCGGGGCGACGCCGCTGGTGATGCCGACGACCACGCTCATGCCAAGGGCCGCGACCACCGCCGCCGCCGGCGTCTGCAGCGGCAGGCCGGGAATCAGCATCCTGGCCAGTGCGGCGACGCCGAAGCCGGCGGCCACCCCGAGGGCGCCGCCGGCGATCGCGAGAAGGGTCGACTCGACGAGGAACAGGCCCTGGACCCGGCCGCGGGAGACCCCGAGGGCGCGCAGCAGGCCGATCTCGCCGGTGCGCTCGTGGACCGAGATCCACATCATCGTGAGAATCCCCATGGCGCCGACCAGAAGAGAGATGCCGGCGATGCCCGAGACCGCCACCGTGATCATGCCGATGATGCGGTCGAAGGTCGCCATCATCTCGGTCTGGGTGGTGATGGTGAAGTCCTCCTCGCCGCGGTGGCGCTCCGTCAGGATCCGCCGCGCCTCGGCCACCACCCCGGGGATCGCCTCGGTGGACGACGCGACCAGGTCGACCTCGTGCAGCTCGGCGAGGTTGAAGATGTCCATCGCGGTGGCGACCGGGATGAAGGCGGTGTCGTCGAGGTCGAAGCCGAGCATCTGGCCCTTGGGCTCCATGACGCCGATCACCAGGAACGACCAGCTGCCGATGCGCACCCGGCGGCCGAGCGGCGAGGCTTCGTCGAACAGCTCCCGGGCGAGGCGGGCGCCGAGCACCGCATAGGAGGCCCGCCGGCGCGGGTCCATGCGCGGCAGGAAGCTCCCCTGGGAAACCCGGAAACGCCAGGCCTCGGCGGCCTCCCAGCCGACGCCGTAGATCACCACGCTGCGGCCGCGACCGTTGCCCGTGACCTCGGCCGGGCCGAACACCACCGGCACCACCTGGTCGACGTCGCTGATTCGGCGCAGGGCCTCGCCGTCGTCGACCGTCAGCGGGTGGGTCGTGCCGCCGAGCACGCCCGGCACGCCGAAGGTCTCGGTCTTGCCCGGGTTGACGGCGATCAGGCTGGTGCCGAACTGGGTGAACTGGCCGACGATGTAGTCGCGGGTGCCCTCGCCCAGGGAGGTCAGCAGGATCACCGCGGCGACGCCGATCGCGACCCCCAGCGCCGACAGGAAGGAGCGCAGCCGATGGCCGGCGAGCGCTCCGCCGACGAATCGCAGGAGGTCGACGGTTCGCATCGTCAGCGGCCCGCCAGGGCCTCGACCGGGTCGAGGCGGGTGGCTCGCCGCGCCGGCAGCACGCCGAAGAGGAGCCCGACTCCGACGGCGACGGCGAGGGATGCCGCCACCGCCCAGGCCGGCGGCGAGGCCGGGAAGGACGGGTAGACCGCCACGAAGGCGGCGACCGATGCCGAGCCGATCCCGAGCCCGACCAGCCCGCCGACGGTCGACAGCACCGCCGCCTCGGTGACGAACACCGCCAGGATCTGCCGGTCCGATACGCCGACCGCCTTGAGCAGTCCGATCTCCCGCCGCCGCTCTGCGACCGCCACCAGCATCACGTTCATGATGCCGACGCCGGCCACCGACAAGGACACCGAGGCGATCGCCACCAGCGCCAGGGTCAGGGCCTGGAGGATCGCACCGAAGGTGGCGAGCACCGCGTCCTGGGTGATCACGGTGACGTCCTCGGCGCGGTGGCGCTCGGCGAGCAGCTCGAGCACCGCGTCCTTGCCGCTGACGATGTCGTCGGCGGTCCGGACCTCGACCAGGATGCGGAACAGCGACGAGCGGTTGAACATGCGCATCGCGGTCGCGGCCGGCACCAGGACGACGTCGTCGAAGTCGAAGCCGAGCGAGCGGCCGTGCGGCGCGAGCACGCCGACCACGCGGAAGCGCCACTCGCCGATCCGCACCACCTCGCCGAGCGGGCTGGCCGAGCCGAAGAGCTCCCGCGCCACAGTGGTGCCGAGCACGACCTCGGCGCCGCCGCGGTCGAGATCGCCCGGCGCCAGGAAACGGCCGGCGCCGATCGTCAGCCGGCGCACCTGCTGCATCTCGGCGGTGGTGCCCATGACCGGTACCGAGCGGCCGCGGCCGCCGGCACGCACCGTCTCCGTGCCGGTGGCCAGCGGCGCCACGCGCACCACCATGTCGAGGCGCGTGACGATCGCCCGGCAGTCCTCGAGGGTGAGGTCGTGCACCACGCCGCCGAAAGGCAGCATGCCCGTCGTCTCGACGCGACCCGGCAGCACGATCAGCAGGTTGCTGCCGAGGGACATGAACTCGCCGACGACATAGCGCCGGGCGCCCTCGCCGAGGGCGGTGAGGGCGATCACGGCGGCGATGCCGATGGCCACCCCGGAGACCGAGAGGGCGGTGCGCAACCGGTGGCCCCTGAGCGCCCCGATCGCGAACCCGACGAGGTCGGCCGGGCTCATCGGTCCTCGCCCGTCCGCTCGACGATGGCGCCGTCTTCCATCCGCACCCGACGCCGCGCCCGGCCCGCGATCTGCGGGTCGTGGGTCACCAGCACCACCGTCTGGCCGCGCTGGTTGGCCGCGTCGAGCAGGTTCATGACCTCCGCCGCGGCGGCGCGGTCGAGGTTCCCGGTCGGCTCGTCGGCGAGCAGCAGGTCGGGCGCCATGACCAGCGCCCGGGCCAGGGCGACCCGCTGACGCTGCCCGCCGGAGAGCTGATCCGGGCGGTGCCGGAGTCGGTCGGCGAGCCCGACCGCGGCCAGGGCCCGCTCGGCGCGCTCGCGACGCTCGGGCCTCTCGACGCCGGCGAACAGCATCGGCAGCTCGACGTTGGCCCGGGCGTCGAGCCGCGCGAGCAGGTGGAAGAACTGGAAGACGAAGCCGATGCGGTCCTGGCGCAGGCGGGTGCGCTCGGCGTCCGCCAGGGCGCCGACCTCGCGGCCCGCGAACCGGTAGTCGCCGCGGGTCGGCCGGTCGAGGCAGCCGAGGATGTTGAGCAGCGTCGACTTGCCGGAGCCCGAGGGGCCG
>CAZKKP010000414.1:0-4013 GCA_964553295.1 uncultured Thermoanaerobaculia bacterium
CGATCCACAGGGAGACGTCCTTGAGGGCCTGCGCCGCCATGGTCAGCTTGGGCCAGTCGGACTTGGCGAGGTAGCCGGTGGTGAGCCGGCGCTGGTCGACCCGGGCCTCCGCGGACAGCAGCCGCCGCACCAGCTGCTCCGACGACATCTCGAGGGAGAAGATGGCGACCCTCTTGCCGGTCCGCAGCGCCGCATGGGCGCAGATGTTCATCGCCAGCGAGGTCTTGCCCATGGACGGTCGGGCCGCGAGGATGACCAGGTCGGAGCGCTGCAGGCCGGAGGTCAGCTCGTTGAGGCGGACGAAGCCGGTGTCGATCCCGGTCAGGCTCGAGGCGGTGGCGCGGGTGCGCTCGAGGTTCTCGAGCTCGCGGTCGGCGAGGGTGGCGATGTCGACGAGGCCGCCCGCCAGGGTGTCCTCAGCGATGCGGTAGACGTCGCGCTGGGCGAGCTCGACGATCTCTTTGGCCTCGCCGTGGTCGAGAGTGCAGGTGGTGAGGATGCGCTGCGCCGCCTGGATGAGCTGACGCTTGACCGCCTTGTCGTGCACGATCGCGGCGTAGTGCTCGACGTTGGCGATGTCGGGCAGCGCCTCGACCAGGGAGGAGAGGTAGGAGGCGCCTCCGGCGCGCTCGAGGCGCAGCTCCTCGCGCAGGTGGTTGGTGACGGTCACCAGGTCGGCGGCGGTGCCGCGCTCGTGCAGCCGCACGCAGGCGGAGAACACGATCCGGTGGGCCTCGAGGTAGAGCTCCTCGGCGCGCAGCAGCTCGAGGATCCGCAGCAGGGCGCCGGGGTCGAGCAGCAGCGCGCCGAGCAGGGCCCGCTCGGCCTCCGGGTCATGGGGCAGGCGCTCGGGCAGGGACGACGGCAGGCCCGTGAGGTCGGCGGCGCTGGTGCTCATCGGCCCTCCATCCTACCCCAGCCGGAGTCGCCGAAGAAGCCGGGCCACCGCGGCGGCGGTCGAGCCGAGAGGTGCAGGGGACGGGGGACAGGGGACAGGGGAAAGAGGTCGGAGTTGCACCCGCCCCCATCCCGAGCCCGGGCCCGCCCCAACCCCAGCCCGGATCCGTCTCGCTTGGGGTCCGGCAGCGACAGGTCGGCGGCCTGACCGCCGCGGCCCGCGGCGGGCTCCGGTGCACGGGGGACGGCGACCTGGCGGTCGGGCTTCCAGACGCTGAAGAGGTTGACCCGACGTGGGGCGTGTTCTCCGGGATGGCCGACCTGCTTGATCGCCGCCCTCGAGTGATCGCGGGTGGTCTGAGGTGTTGACGCCACGACAACCGCTGATCGTCAGCCACCGCCGGCAAACGGCGGGCTGGCGCGCGACCCTCTGACTCTCAACACATCAGGGTGAAATGAGAACTGTTACACTCCGAGACATGGGCGATCCACGATCCCGGGCCGAGGCGGCCGCCCGTCGTGTGACCTGGGCGGGGCTCGTGGTCAACCTGCTGCTCGGCGTGGGCAAGGTGGCGGCCGGCCTCGTCGGGGGCAGCCGGGCGGTGCTCGCTGACGGCATCCACAGCTTCTCGGACCTCGGGACGGACGTCGCCGTGCTGATCGGCATGACCTTCTGGTCGCAGCCGGCGGACGACCAGCACCCCCACGGGCATCGCCGGATCGAGACCCTGGTGACCGCCGGCATCGGCCTGTCGCTGGCGGCGGTCGCCGTTGGCATGGGCTGGGACGCCCTGCAGCACCTGGCTGAGCGACCCACGGCGCCGCCGGGGAGAATCGCGTTGGTCGCGGCGGCGGTGTCGATCGTGGCCAAGGAGCTGCTCTTCCGCGGCACGGCAGCGGTCGGGCATCGCGCCCGTTCGCCGGCGGTGGTCGCCAACGCCTGGCACCATCGCAGCGACGCCCTGAGCTCGATTCCCGCCCTGCTCGCGGTGACCGCGACCCGGTTGGCGCCGGAGCTGTACTGGCTCGACCGGGTCGGCGCCCTGGTGGTCTGCGGTTTCATCCTGGTCGCGGCCTGGGGCATCCTCCGGCCGGCGCTGGCACAGCTCGCCGACGCCGGCGCCCCGGTCGAGGACTGCGAGACGATCGAGGTGCTGGCCAGCCGGGTCGAGGGCGTGCGCTCGGCCCACGCCGTCCGCACCCGCTATGTCGGCGACCACCTGGCGGTGGACCTGCACGTCGAGGTCGACGGTGGGCTGACGGTCGCCGAGGGGTACCGCATCTCCCGGGCGGTGCGCCAGCGGCTGATCGAGGATGGCCCGAACGTCGCGGACGTGGTGGTCCAGATAGAGCCTCACCGCCCGGGCTGACCCGGGCGGCGGGGGCGGTCCGCTGGATTCTCAGAACATCAGCCGGTAGCCGAGCACCACGTTGCGGCCGGGAAGCGGCGCCTGCTCCTTGAGAAAGGACACGTGGTTGTAGGCCGCCTCGTCGGTCAGGTTGGTCCCCTTCAGCCGCAGCTCGTGGGCCGCGCCGCCGGCGACGAAGCGGTAGCCGACGGAGGCGCCGAGCATGAAGAAGCCGTCGGTTGCCGTCTCGCTCGGGGCGACCCGGTCCTGGTCGTCGACCCAGCGGCCCTCCAGGTTGGCACTCCATGCGGCGCCGAAGTAGTAGAGCTTGAGCTGGAGCGATCGCGGCGGGATCCTCGGCAGCGGGGCGGAGGAATCCTCGAGCTCGGCCCGGACCTGGTCGAGGATCAGCCCGGCGTGGAGGTGGTGGTCGTCCCGGTGCAGCAGCTCGAGGTCGCCATGCAGCTCGAAGCCGGTGAAGCGGGCGTTGCTATGGGTGAAGAGGCGCACTGGCAGGCCGTCCCTCACGTCACCGGTGTCGGCGAGGTAGATGTAGTCGTCGAAGCGGGTGTGGAAGACCGCCAGGGTGGCGCTGGCCCGGTCGCCGCCGGCACGCACCGTCAGGTCGAGCCCCTTGCCGAGCTCGCTGCCGAGCTGCGGGTCGCCGACCTCGTAGGCGAAGGTCGCGGCGTGGGGGCCGTCCGAGTACAGCTCCTCGGCGGTCGGCGCCCGCTCGGAACGGCTCGTCGAGAGGCTGAGCAGCCACGAGTCCCCGATGGCGTAGCTGAGCCCCGCTGAAGCCGACAGGCTGTCGAAGTCGCGGTCCGGCAGCTCGGGATCGGTCGACGAGGTGTCCTGGCGCTCGAAGCGGGCGCCGAGCTGGACCCCCCACGGTCTGGCGGGCAGCTCCTGGTAGAGGAAGGCGGCGAGCCGCCGGGTGGCGGTCGGCGCCACGAAGGCTTCCTCGCCGGCGGCGGCGAAGTCGCGGTCGACCCAGTGGATCCCGGCCATGCCCTCGAAGCCCGCAAGGGGCGACAGCAGGGCTTCGAGTCGGGTCTCGAGGAACTCGTTGGTGAACAGCGTGCCGAGCTCGTCGCCCTCCATCTCGCGGTGCTCGTAGTCCCGCCAGCCCATCCGGACCCTGAGCGCCTCGACGCCGGCAAAGGGCGTCTCGTAGCGGCCGTGGAGGTCGAGCCGGCGCTGCTCGAGATCGACGAAGACGTCGTCTTCTCCGTGCTCCGGGTGGTCGTGGTCGTGCTTCACGGTGGCCGAAACCCGCGACCCGTGCTCGTCGTGGTCGTGACCGTGACCGTGGCCGTGCCCGGGAACCCCGTAACGCGAGTCGTACCGGCCGACGGACAGGCCGAGATAGCCGCGGCTGCCGATCCACGACAGGCCGAGGCTGCCGCCCTCGTTCTCGACAAAGGAGTTCTCGACCCGGCCGGTCACCATCTCCTCCTCGTGGTCGTGACCGTTGCCGTCATGGTCGTTCTCCTCCTCGCCCTCGCCCGGGCGTGGGGCCGGCGACCGGTAGTCCGAGGAGTCCCGCCAGAAGGCGTCGAGGTGCCAGGCGAAGGCGCCGCCGCCCCCACCGAGGGACAGCGCGCCGGTGAGCTCGTCGGCGTTGCTGCCGCCGGACAGGTCGACCACGCCGGACAGTGGCCGGGCCGGTACCCGGTCGGGCACCCGGTTGTCGAGCACGTTGACCACTCCGCCCACCGCGGTGCCGCCGTACAGCAGAGTGGCGGGCCCGCGGACGATCTCGAT
>CAZKKP010000415.1:0-4012 GCA_964553295.1 uncultured Thermoanaerobaculia bacterium
CCAGGCCGCAGCGCACCCGCACCACCTCCTCGGCAGCGGCCTCGGCCACCGGCACCGGGCGGCTTCGCCGCCCTCCGGGCGTGCCGACGCTCTCGCGTCGCCGCGTCGCCGGGGCCGGCGCAGCGGCGAAGGAGTTCCACTCGCCGCAGCCGGGGCACTGCCCCAGCCACTTGGCCGACTCGTGCCCACAGGCGGAGCAGAAGAACAGGTCACTTCGCGCCATCGTCGCCTCCGGGCTCTCTGTCGTCAGCCCGCCACCGTGAACCCCTGCGCTCCCCGGCCGTGTCGAGGTCCGGCAGCTGAGAGCCGACAGCCGGCAGCTGACGGCCCATCCTCAGTTCAACGCCGATCCGGCCAGGCCCAGGGTGTACTTGAAGTCCTCGTCCCGCCAGACGACGCCGCCGCCGAGCAGCACCGATGAACGTCGGGACTCCAGGGCGTCGTCGAAACCGGCCATGAGGAAGAGGTTCCGGTTCAGGAAGTAGCGGCCTTCGAGCCTCAGGTGGGTCCTGAGGTTGTGCGGTCGGTTGAAGTCGTAGGCCTCGAGGGTCAGCCGCAGCGGCCGCCGGGCGACCTCGAGCTGATAGTCGACGCCAAGGCCGCCGCTGGACTCGAAGAGACCGGCCCGGATGGTCGTCGACGGCATCACCGTGTAGCCGATCTGGGCGTTGAACAGCAGCTGGTCGCGGGTCGTGATGCTCTCGGTGGTCGTCGTCGCGACGCTACCGTCGGCCAGGATCGTCGTCACCTGCTCGAGGGTGGTCTTGGTCCGGCCGTAGGGTGCGTCGACGCCCTCGACCCGGAAGAACCGCCGGTCGGTGGTCCACAGGTCGAAGCCGAAGGCGGTGCGGCTGGCGTCGTCCTCGAGGCCGGGGAGGGCCTCGCCGCGAATCGTCATGTCGAGCCGGTAGCGCTGGAAGCGGCCGACGGTGTCTTTCAGCGACGCGACTCCATCCTGGATCGACACCAGGGTGTCGTTGAGGTTGTCGACGGTCTCGTCCTCGTTGACCAGCTTGCCGAGGGAGCCCTCGCCGCTGGCGATCCTGCCGGTGATCTGGTTGAGGTTGTCGGCCGAGGTCTTGAGCCGGTCCGACAGGTCACGGATGTTCTCCAGGGCGCCGCCGAGGTCGTCGCGGTTGTCCTCGACGACACCCGAGAGCTGGTCGGCGAGGCGGCCCATCTTGTCGGCGATGACCGGCAGCTCGTCGCGCAGGGTGGCCGAGAAGGCCCGGAAGTTGTCGGTCGTCTGGTTGACGTTCTCCTGGTTGGCGGCGATCAGCTCGCGCAGCGACCCGGTGAGCTCGCGGATGTTGTCGACGATCTCGGCCAGGGCCTCGGCGCCGGCAACCCCGCCCAGGGAGCTGCGCAATGCGCCGGTGACCTCCTTGACGTCGGCGCCGATGTCGCTGGCGACGCGCAGCACGTCGTCGAAGGTCGGCGGGGCCTCGCCCTCGAGGACCGTCCCCGGACCGAGCAGCGGCGCCGCCGGGTCGCCCGGCAGCAGCTCGAGGAACTTGTCGCCGAGCATGCCGAGGTTGGTCACCCGGGCCGTGGCGCCCCGGTGCAGTCGCACCTCGGGGTCGAGGGCCAGCACCAGCAGGGCACTGGCGCCGTCCAGCCGGACCTCCTCGACCCGACCGACCCGGACGCCAGCGATCCGCACCGCGGCCTTGCGGTCGAGCCCGGCCGCGGACGGGACGCGCGCCTCGACGGTCTGCATCGGCGGGCCGCCGAGGGACAGATCCTCGATCTTGAGGATGAAGGCCCCGAGGATCACGAGGCCGACGAGGGTGAAAAGGCCGATCTTCGCCGAGGATGTCATGGGCTCTCCTCGTCCGGGGGCACCTCGCCCCGGAGGAACGCCTGGACGTACGGCTCCGGCGAGGCGGCGAAGGCCCCGGGCTCGGCGCAGGCGATGATGCGGCCGTGGCGCAGCATCGCGATGCGGTCGGCGATCCGGCGCGCCAGGCTGAGGTCGTGGGTGATGGTGACGGCGGTCACATCGAGCTCCCGTCGCAGCTGGTTGATCACCGCGCCGACGGCGGCAGTGTTGATCGGGTCGAGCCCGGTGGTCGGCTCGTCGAAGAGCAGGATCTCGGGCTCGAGTGCTATGGCGCGGGCGAAGCCGACGCGCCGCCGCATGCCACCGGACAGCTCGGCCGGCATCTTCGTCTCGACCCCGTCGAGACGGACCAGCGCCAGGCACTCGCGGACCCGGGCGGCGATCCCGGCGTCGGTCAGGGAGGTGTGCCGGCGGACCGGGAAGGCGACGTTGTCGAACACCGTCATGGAGTCGAACAGGGCGCCCTCCTGAAAGGACATGCCGATTCGCCGGCGCAGCGCCAGCAGCTCCTTCCGGTCGAGGGTGGCGAGGTCGTGCCCGTCGACCTCGACCATGCCGCGGTCGGGCCGGAGCAGCCCGATGAGGTGCTTGAGGAAGACCGACTTGCCGGCCCCCGAGCCGCCGAGCAGGACCATCGACTCGCCACGCCCGATCTCGAGGTCGATGCCGGTGAGCACCTCGTTGGCGCCGAAGCTCTTGGCGAGTCCCTGGACGCGGATCGCGGGGTTGCTGCCGGTCATCTTCGTCCTCAGAACAGCAGCTTGGTGAGGAAGAAGTCGGACAGCAGGATGTACAGCGAGCCGGTGACCACGGCGGCGGTGGTCGCCCGGCCGACCCCCTCGGCGCCGCCGGAGGTCCAGAAACCCTTGGCGCAGCCCGTCGCCGACAGGAACAGGCCGAAGAACGCGGCCTTGACGACGCCGGAGACGACGTCGTTCACCTCGAGGAACTGGAAGGTGCTCTCCCAGTAAAGGTAGGGGTTGGCGCCGAAGAGCGCCACCGAAACCAGCCAGCCGCCGAAGATGCCGACCGCGTCCCCGACGAGGGTGAGCAGCGGCACCATCAGGACTGCCGCCACGACCCGCGGCACCACCAGGTAGTGGACCGGGTCGGTCGCCATTGCCTCCAGCGCGTCGATCTGCTCGGTCACCCGCATGGTGCCGAGCTCGGCCGCCATCGCCGAGCCGACCCGACCCGCGACCATGAGCCCGGTGAGCACCGGCGCCAGCTCCCGGGTCAGTGACAGCGCCACCACCGAGCCGACGAAGCCCTCGGCGTGGAAGCGCTCGAAGCCGTGATAGGTCTGCAGCGCCAGCACCATGCCGGTGAACAGGCAGGTCAGGACGACGACCGGGATCGAGTCCCAGCCGACGCGCACCGACTGCTTGAGCCACTGACCGAGGTCGAGCGGCCGCCGGGGCGCCAGCCAGAGCGCCAGGAACATCATCTGGAAGAAGCGGCCAAGCTCCTCGAACAGCCGGAGGACGGGGTTGCCCACCTGCTCGAGCCACCCGGTGACGGCGCGCAACCCGGGGTTCTGGGGAGGGCCGATGGGGGCGCCCTTCATGTCGCCGGCGACGGCTCGGCCCATGGTGTGGCTCCGGGATCTCGTGCGGCGCCCGCCCGTGAGAGCGGGCCTTGTGGATTCTCGCACACGCCGTCAGACCTCACCATGGTGCGGGGGCGTCGGCCTCGTCGCGGCCGAGCTCGGCGTTCTCGAAGCGGGTGAACTCGTGCTGGAAGACGAGCTCGATCTCGCCGATTGGGCCGTTGCGCTGCTTGGCGATGGTCAGCTCGGCCCGCCGTGGGTCGTCGGCGTCGCGCTCGTACACCGACGGCCGCACGATGAACATGACGACGTCGGCGTCCTGCTCGATGCTGCCCGAGTCCCGCAGGTCGGCGAGCTGTGGCCGGTGGTCTCCGCCACGCCGTTCGGGCTGCCGCGACAGCTGCGAGAGAACCAGCATGGGGACCCCGAGCTCCTTGGCGATGCCCTTCAGCCCGCGGGAGATCGCCGACACCTCCTCGGTCCGACTGGAGAACCGGCCGCCGCCCGACATCAGCTGCAGGTAGTCGACCATCACCAGGTCGAGCCCCTGCTCCTTCGCATCCTGGATTGAAGCCGCCATGGCAAGCTAAAAGAAATGCTGTTCTTGCGCAGGATTCTCG
>CAZKKP010000416.1:0-3991 GCA_964553295.1 uncultured Thermoanaerobaculia bacterium
CCTCTTCGATCGCCTCGAGCATGCGGCCGGTCTGGGCGCCGTGCGCGGCGCTGCCGATCTGCAGGCTGACGTCGGGCTCGGGGATCGACAGCCCCTCGAAGAAGGCCGCCGACATCTCCCAGTCGTAGTGCTGTCCCGTGTGGACGAGGATCTCGCGGAACCCGGCGGCCCGCAGCGCCGGCGACAGGGCGGCGGCCTTCACGAACTGCGGGCGGGCACCGACGATGGAGACGAGGGTTTGTCGAATGGTCATTGTGGTCAGGCCCATGGTGGTGGTCAGGCCCATGGTGGTGTGAGGGCTGGGCGCCTTCGGCGCTGTGAAGGGTGAGGTGTGAAGGGTGAAGAGACCATCACATCCGGTGCCTGGGCCGTTTCCCCTTTCCCCTCACACATCAAACCTTACAATCCCCGTCGAGGGGAGAAGTGACCATCGCATGCGGCGCCTGCGCGCCGGTGTCCCTTGACTCCTCACCCCATTCTCCTCACCCCTTACTCCTTGCCAGCACAGCTCGCCAGACACAGCCGGGGGCGGTGGCTCACAGGGCTCGGTCCAGCTTCTCCGGGTTGGCTCGGAGCCAGGCGAGTATCTCGTCGAGGACCTTCTCGACGTCGCCGAGCTGGCTCAGGCCGATGGCTCGCAGCTCGTCGTGGGTCACCTCACCGTAGAAGTGCGTGAGGCGATTTCTGTAGCCCGCCATCTCAGTGAGAAGTGCCGCACCGGAGACCGACAGCACTCCGTTCTGGTGCAGCCGATCGGCCATCGCCTTGTACTCGACCACTCCCTCGCCGAAGCCCTTGGCCAGGACGTGACGGCCCAGATCCATCAGCCCCTCGAGAGCGCGGCGCAGGAAGGACTCGGCGGCGGCCGGGTTCCGGCGGTCGGCGGCGAACTCTTCCAGGCTCTCGAGCGGCAGGGAGCGCAGATCGTCGAGCATGCTGCGCACCCATGCGGCGCGCTCGATCACGACCTGGGAGCGAATGCTCGCCGGCGTCATCGTCGCAGCTCCCCGCTCAGGATGCCCTCGAGCCGCGCGCGCTGGAACGGCGCGAGGTCTCCCGCCCGAGCCAGAATGAACAGCTCCTCACGGGCCTGGCGGTCGGCGTCGTCGCAGTACAGCAGCTCGCCGCGAACGGCGTCGGCGGCGAGGAACGGGTCGGCTTCAGGAAGCAGCACCAGGTCGACTCGATTCACCCCGAGGAGGCTCTCGAGGGCCTGGGTCAGCTCGATTCGCCGACGCGGGGCCGCCAGCTCACCGGGTTGGGGATACACCGCCACGTCCACGTCAGACGTCGAGATCGCGGGCGCTTCCCCTCCCCTCACCCGGGCGGCGATCTCGGAAGCACGGCTGCCGAAGACGTACAGCGAGGCCACGCGACAGGATCGGCACAGCTCGGCGAGATCGTGCTGGAGGTCGTTCATCGTGTTCATGATAGCTCGGCGCCGGCGGCGCTGTGAGGGGTGAGGCGCCGGCGGCGCTGTGAGGGGTGAGGGGCGAAGGGTGAAGAGGCCGTCACATCCGGTGGCTGGGCGGCTTCCCCTGACTCATTACACCTCACACCATACCCCTCACCCTCCGACGATCTCGCCGGCCCAGAGGCGCTCGAGGAAGGTGCGCCACGGGATCACCTGGATGCCCTCCGTCAGGCGTTCGGTTCGTTCGTTGCAGACCAGGATCGCGGCGCGGGGCTTATGCTCGTCGCCGAAGGCGCGCAGGGCGGTGAGATCCCTGCGCTCCACCCGAGAGCTCGCCTTCACCTCGATGGCGACCTCGGCGTCGCCGAGGACGAAGTCCACCTCGAGGCCGCTCTTGGTGCGCCAGAACCTGATCGGGTAGCTCAGGCCCGAGTACGACGCATGGGCCACCAGCTCCATCAGCATGAAGTGCTCGAGGGCGCGGCCAAATGCCTCACCTTTCTGCTCGTTGATGCTGCGCCGCGTGACGGCGCCGGCGACTCCGGTGTCGAAGAGAAAGAACTTCGAGGCTCTGGTGATGACCTGCCGTCCTGCCCGGCGTGAGTACGGCTCGACGAACCGCCCGACCAGTGTGTCGACGAGGATCTGGTAGTACTCGCGCACCGTCTTCGCGTCGACGCCACAGTCACGGGCGATGCCGGCGAAGTTGATCAGCTCGCCGTGGCTGAAGCCGACTGCGTCGAAGAAGCGTGCAAAGGCGGGGACGTTGCGGGTCAGGCCCTCGGCGAAGATCTCCTCCTTCAGGAAGTCCTGGGTGTAGGCGTGCAGCGAGCGGCCGGCGTCGTGCTCGAGGTAGTGCGCGGGTACGAGACCGTTGTTGAGCGCCCGGAGAAGGTCCACGGATCCGATCTCGGCCGAGACCAGGGGATGAAGCTCGAAGCGCCATGCTCGCCCGCCGAGGAGGTTGACGTGACCACGCCGCAGCTTGCGGGCGCTCGACCCACAGAGGATGAAGCGCATCCCCTTGTTCTCGATCAGCCAGTGCACCTCGTCGAGGACGGCGGGCACCTTCTGCACCTCGTCCAGGATCACCGGGTGCTCCAGCTTCGCCTCGGGCTGCGCCAGGAGCTGCTCGCGAAGCAGGTGCGGACGGGCGCTGATCTCCAGGAAGAGGTCGGTGAGCAGAAAGTCGTAGACGATGCTGTCGGGAAAGCGGCGACGCAGCAACGTTGACTTGCCCACCTGGCGAGGGCCCCACAGGAACGCCGATCGCCCAGCCGGCAAGCTCAGGTCGAGAAGACGGTCGAGATGAGCCATTTCAGGAGCGTACTCCCGTTTGGTTGAACCAATCGGGAAGATGGTACCACGTTTCTCCGCGCACGAAAGAGCACGTTGACACGCCGAGGATACGAGAAGGGTCGTGTGAGCACGAAGCTCGGCGCGATCTCGGCACCGTTCGCGGTTCAGCTTCTGCGATGGTCATCGACGTGGGAGGCACGAGAGAAGGCAGCTCGAGCTGCACAGGGCGCCAAGGACGCGAGCAGGGGTCGTCAGGTCAGGAGCTTCGCGGTTTCTGCGCTGGATGCTCTGCGATGCAACGGGCGACGTGGTCGGCTGTGTGGCCGTCGCCGGAGAGGTCGGTCGGCGCGCGGGCTGCGGTGTCCCACTCATTCCCTCACTCTCGCTACTCCTTACCCCTCAATCCTCACCCCACTGACATCCCTGTGGTCAGTAGACGTCCTGATGTGAACCGATGTCGATGAGCACGACCATGTCCTCGGGCGACTCCGGATCGGGCTCAAACGCGAACACAACGCGACAGTCGTACTCGACCCACGCGGACCACAGGCCCTGCAGACGACCGCGAAGCTTGTGAGTCCGTAGTCTCTCCGTGAACGGGTCCTTGGCCAGGAGCTCAACCACAGACAGAATCTTCTCGCCGAGCTCCGGCCTTGAGCGCACTGCCCTTCTGAGGGCGCGTTCGAAGCTGGAATGCCAGGCGACTCGCCTCACTTCGCGTCCTCGAGGATCGCCCTGAGGTCCGTCACGTGACCCATCGTTGCCATGCCCGATCGCACGGCCTGGAGGGTTTCGCTCGCGTTGGCCGCGATCTCTTCACGGCGTTCGTCAGCCAGGCGACGCTGAAGCAGGTCGATCAGCACCAGGCGTTCCTCGACCGGCAGGGCCTCCGCCAACTCCAACGCGCGCCCCAGCCTCGATTCAACCGCCACCGTCCTACCCCTCTCGTTCAGAGTCCACGATCAACATACGTTCCTCGAGAGGCTGCCGCCAGGTATGTGGGCGCCTGCGGCGCCGGTGCCCCTGTACTCCTCACTCCTTACTCCTCACGGCGCCGCAAGCGCCACCGGCGCGGTGCGGATTCGATGCACCAGCTCGATGGAGGGGCGGGCGTCGGCGAGGCCGAAGCCGTGGCCTTCGAGGGTCTGGCGGTAGACCTCGGTGTGGAGGTCGGTGAAGCCCTTGGTGAACTCGACCTCCTCGCCGTCGACGGTGATCGAGCGGTGGGTCGCGGGCTGGCCGGGTTGGGGCTCGAAGGGGAGGTCGCGGCGGTCGACA
>CAZKKP010000417.1:0-3980 GCA_964553295.1 uncultured Thermoanaerobaculia bacterium
TTATGAACGCTACCGTCTCGGCGGCGACCGGTCGCTCCGCGGGCTCCCGTACTACACCGTGGTGCCACGAACCGAGCAGGGCCTGTACTTCAACACTCCGAGCGGATCGCGCGAGGGCGGCGACCGCTACTGGCAGCTGAACCTCGAGTACCAGATCCGCGTCGGAGGGCCGGTCAAGCTGGTGCTGTTCAGCGACCTGGGCAACACCTACCACGAGCTCCAGGGCTGGGACCTGAGCCTGTATCGGCACACCGCCGGCGTCGAGATGCGGGTGTTCCTGCCGATCTTCCAGGCGCCGATCCGTTTCATCTACGGTTACAATCTCGATCCGTTCTTTGACGAGGACGACAGCGACTTCCAGTTTTCGATCGGAACGACGTTCTGACCCGCACAGAGCGGGCAGTGCAGGAGGTGCAAGTCATGAATCGTGCCATCGTGCGTCTCGGGCTGGCGATCGCGGTGATCGCGGTCGCTCTTCCGGCCTCGGCCCAGTTGAAGGTCGCGGTGATCGACGTCCAGCGGGTCGTCACGGAGTCGGACCCCGGCAAGGAGTCCTTGAAGAAGCTCGCCGAGCTGCGTGACCAGAAGATCGCAGCGGGGCAGGCGCTCCGCCAGGAGCTCGAGGCGCTCCGCGACCAGTTCGGCAAGCAGCGCTTCACCGTCTCGGAGAGCCGGCTCGAGCAGATGTCCAAGGAGATCGAGGACAAGAGCATCGTGTTGCGGCGCTTCGAGGACGACGCCCAGCGGGACCTCGAGGATGCTCGGCGCAAGGCCCTCGGCGCCCTCGAGGAGCGCATCATGCCGGTGATCAACCAGATCGGACAGGAGCAGGGGCTCACGCTGATCTTCAACAAGTTCCAGTCGGGTCTGGTGTACGCCGACGACGCCGTCGACATCACTCCCGACGTCATCCGGCGCTTCAACACCCAGCAGTGACCACGCGCCATCGCCTCGCCGAGCTGGCCGAGCAGGTCGGCGGTCTCGTGGTCGGCGATCCCGAGCACGAGGTCGTCGACGTCAAGCCCCTCGACCAGGCCGGACCGGAGCACCTGGCGGTGCTGCACAACTCGCGCTATCTCCAGCAGGCTCGGGAGTCGGCCGCGGGCGTCATCCTGACCCGTGAGGTCGGGCCCCTCGGCGGGCGGAACCTGCTCGTCTCCGACCAACCCTATCTTGCCCTGGCCCGAATCCTCGAGCGGCTCTATCCGCCGCGTCGACCGGCCGCCGGCGTCCACCCGTCGGCGGTCGTCGACCCCTCCGCCTCGCTCGGCGCCGGGGTCTCGGTCGGCCCGTGCGCGGTCGTCGAGGCGGCGGCGGTCATCGGTGACCGGACGGTCATCGGTCCCGGGTGCGTGGTCGGCCGGGCGGCGCGCCTGGGCGCCGACTGTCTGCTGCACCCGAGGGTGGTCGTCGCCCATTGCTGCATCGTCGGCGATCGATGCATCCTGCAACCCGGGGTGGTGGTCGGTGGCGACGGCTTCGGCTTCGCGACGGTGGCCGGGGTCCACCACAAGGTGCCCCAGGTCGGCCGCGCGATCCTCGAGGACGACGTCGAGCTGGGCGCCAACACCACCGTCGACCGAGGCAGCCTCGGCGACACCGTGGTCGGCCGCGGCTCGAAGGTCGACAACCTGGTGATGCTCGCCCACAACGTCCGCCTCGGCCCGGGTTGCATTCTGACGGCACAGGTCGGGATCGCCGGCTCGACGCGGCTCGGTCGCCACGTGGTGATGGGCGGGCAGTCGGGTGTCGCCGGCCACGTCGAGATCGGGGACGGCGCCCAGATCGCCGCCAAGTCCGCCGTGTTCAAGGACCTCCCCGGCGGTCAGCTGTACTCCGGGATTCCCGCGCGCCCGCACCGGGAGTGGCTGCGGACCCAGGCTGCGGCGGCGCGCCTCCAGGACCTCGTCGACCGGGTGCGTGAGCTCGAGCGGCAGCTCGCCGACCTCGAAGGCGGCGGCGGCAGCGGCGAGGAATGACCGCTGGCGCCGCGCTGCGGCACGGCCGGACCGTGGCCCTGAGGTATGCTCGCGCCGTTCCGGAGGACCCATGCACGACATCAGCGAGATCCTCGAGATCATGCCGCACCGCTACCCCTTCCTACTCATCGACCGGGTGCTCGAGGCCACGGACACCTCGATCCGGGCGATCAAGAACGTCACCTTCAACGAGCCCTGCTTCCTCGGTCACTTTCCCGGCCACCCGGTGATGCCCGGAGTGCTGCTCGTCGAGGCCATGGCCCAGGCCGGCGGTTTTCTGGTGCTGCGGCAGGTCGAGGATCGCACCGGCAAGCTGATCTACTTCACGGGCATCGACAACTGCCGGTTTCGCCGTCCCGTCGTGCCCGGCGACCAGGTGCTGTTCGAGGTCGAGGTGCTGCGCAACCGTGGCAGCTTCGCCAAGCTCCACGGCCGCGCCCTGGTCGACGGCGAGCTGGCGTGCGAGGCCGACCTGCTGTCGGCGATGACGGAGCGATGATGGCTACCAGGATCCACCCCACCGCGATCGTCGATTCCTCGGCGGAGCTCGCCGCGGGCGTCGAGGTCGGTCCGTTCACGATCGTCGAGGCCGGCGTCAGGATCGGCGCCGACACCCTCGTCGGCCCCTTCTGCCGCCTGACCGGCGGGGTCGTGGTCGGCGCCCGCAACCGGTTCGAGAGCCACTGCTCGATCGGCGCGCCCCCCCAGGACCTCAAGTACGCCGGAGAACCGACGCGACTGGAGATCGGCGACGACAACCTGGTGCGGGAGTTCGTCACCTTGCACCGCGGCACGCCCGGCGGCGGCGGCCTGACACGGATCGGCAGCCGCAACCTGTTCATGGCCTACAGCCACGTCGCCCATGACTGCCGGGTCGGGTCCGAGACGATCTTCGCCAACAACGCGACCCTGGCCGGGCACGTCGAGGTCGGCGACTTCTCGACGGTCGGCGCCTTCACTGCGGTCCACCAGTTCTGCCACGTCGGCCGCTACGCCTTCATCGGGGGCGGCAGCATCTGCACCAAGGACGTGCTGCCCTTCATGAAGACCGTGGGCAACCGACCGGCGCGGTGCTACGGTCCGAACACCATCGGGCTGCAGCGGCGAGGCTTCGGCGAGGAGGCCCGGACGGCCCTGAAGCGGCTCTGGCGCCACCTGCACAACCCGAAGCTGAACACCAGCCAGGCGCTCGAGCGGGTCACCGCCGAGCTCGGCGGCGAGCCGCACGTCGACGAGGTGCTGCGCTTCATCGCGGCTTCCCAACGAGGGGTGATCCTGGCGAATGGCTGAGGCCGTGGCGGTGCACGCCGCGGCCGGGGGCGTCCGTCTGCGGCTGCGGGTCAGGCCGGGCGCACGGCGCACGCGGCTGGTCGGTGCGCACGGCGGCGCACTCAAGCTCGAGGTGGCGGCGCCGGCGGAGCGCGGTCGGGCCAACCACGCGGTGATCCTGCTGCTTGCCGGCGCCCTCGGCGTGGCGAGGGATCGTGTCGTCCTGGTCGCCGGCGAAACCTCTCAGGACAAGATCGTCGAGCTGCTCGGCGCCGATCCGTCCGAGATCGTCGCGAATCTCGCGCAGGCCGGAATCCCCGCCGACGTCCGGGCTCAGAACCGGTAGCCGGCGGCGAAGGTCACGATCGTCGGGCTCATGTCGACGGTGACCGTGTCGACGACCCCGCCGGCGGCATCGCGCAGCTCGAGGTCCGACTCGACGTCGGTCAGGCGCAGACCGAGGGCCATATGCCAGCGGTTGCCGGTGTAGTAGCGCAGCCCGGCCTCCAGGTAGGGCCCGACGCCGACGTCGGCCCGGTACTCGGCCAGGCCGACGCCCTCGACCTCGGTCCCGGGGTCGTCGAGGAACATCGTCAGGCCGCACACCCCGGCGCCGACATAGGGCTCGTAGCGTCCGACCAGCGGCACCGTGTAGTGCACGCCGGCGGTGACCGGTGCGGCCCAGATGGTGCCGCCGTTCAGACCGGGGAACAGCCCGCCGACGGTCTCGAT
>CAZKKP010000418.1:0-3971 GCA_964553295.1 uncultured Thermoanaerobaculia bacterium
GCGTGACGACCCAGTTCCAACAGACGCACTTCGGGCGAGGGAGCGGAGCTCGAGCCGCACGGCGACCGCGACGGGTCGTAGGGGTTGCGGGTCTGGCCGCCGACGCCGCTCCAGCCGCTGGCCGAGCGCTCCGAGCGGAAGTTCGCCCACTCGCTGAGGTTGGTCTTGCCCAGGATGACCGCGCCCGCGCCGCGCAGCCGCGCCACCAGGAACGCGTCCCGGCCGGTGACGTTGTTGGCCAGGGCGAGGGAGCCGGCGGTCGTCGCCATCGGCCCCGAGGCCTCGATGTTGTCCTTGAGCAGGATCGGCACCCCGTGGAGGGGCCCGCGCAGTCGCCCGGCGCGACGCTCGGCGTCGAGGGCGCGCGCCTCGGCGGTGGCCTCCGGGTTGACCGCGATGACCGCGCGCAGGGCCGGGTCGAGGCGCTCGATGCGGCCCAGGTAGGCCCGGGTGATCGACTCCGACGTCAGGGTGCCGTCGTCCATCCACGCCTGCAGCTCGGCGACCCCGGCCTCGACCACCAGCCGCTCGACCCCCAGCGCTCCGCCGGCCGCCGCCAGCGGCGCCAGCAGCACGAGCATGATCGCCACGAACCCACGAGCCTGTGTCATGACATCCTCCCTGCGCACACCCCGTCAGGGTCGAGCGAAGCCTAGCAGACGCCGCCGGCTCTGCGCGGTCTCCGGTTCGGGCTATGATCGACCGGTGTCGGCAACGGTGAAGATCCTACGGCTTCTGCCGCTCGTCGCCCTGTTCCTCTCCGGCGCCGCCGGGCTCATCTACGAGGTCGTCTGGTCGAGGGCCGCGGCGGCATTGTTCGGTTCGGTGCTGACCGCCACCGGCAGCCTGCTCGCCCTGTTCATGGCCGGCCTTGGGCTTGGCGCCAGCGTCGGGGCCCGATGGGCGGAGCGGTCCCGCCGACCCCTGCTCGCCTTCGGCGTGGTGGAGGTGGTGGTCGGCTGCCTGGCGGCGACCACCCCCCGCCTGCTGGTCGCCGCCGCGCCGCTGGTGGAGCGTCTCGACAGCGGGTTGCCGGAACGGCTCGCGCCGCTGGTCCCGGCGGCGGTGCTGCTGGTCATCCTCGGCCCGATCGTGCTGCTTCTCGGGGCCACCTTCCCGCTCTTCCTGGCCCACTTCGAGTCCGGTCCGACGACGGTGGCGCGGGCCTCGGGCCGGGTCTACGGGGTGAACACCCTGGGCGCGGTGCTGGGGACCGTCGTCGGCGGCACGATGCTCATCCCGCTGGTGGGCATCGCCCGCAGTCTCGAGCTCGCCGCCGCCACCGACCTGGTGGTCGGCCTGGTGTGCATCGCGCTGGGCTGGAAGGAGGTCCGGGCCGTGGCGCCGGCGTCGTCCCCCGCGGCGAGCGCGCCGCCTGGCCGGCCCCGGCAGCAGCCGGGTGACAGATCCGGCCTCGGACCCGAGGGACGTCTGGCGGTCGCCGTGGCCTTTCTCGGGGGCGCGGCGGCGCTGATTCTCGAGATCGCCTGGTTCCGTGCGCTGATGCTCATCTTCGGCTCCTCGGTCCACGCTCTGACGATGATGCTCGCGGCCTTCCTGCTCGGCATCGCCGGCGGGGCGATGGTGGTCGCCGGGCGGGCGGACCGCACTGGCGACCCGGCGGGCTGGCTCGGTACGACGCACCTGCTGATCGCCTTCTCCGCGACCATGGTGACGATCCTCCTCCAGGTGCTGCCGGCGCTGTTCATCCCCGTGCTCAAGCTCAGCGGGGGCTCCTTCGCGGTCCTCGCCTGGGGGACCCTGGCGATCCAGCTCCTGGCGCTGCTGGCGCCGACGACCCTGATGGGGGTGGCCGTGCCCCTGGCCATCCGGCTGGCGGCCACCGGCCGGGAGGGCTCGGCCGCCCTGCCCGCGGGCCGGGTCTACGGCGCCTCCTCCTTCGGCTCCTGCCTGGGGGCGCTGGCGGCCAGCTTCGTCCTGGTACCCGGTCTCGGCCTGCGAGGGGCGGTGGCTTCGGCGGTGCTGCTGTCCCTGGCCGCGGCCGCGCTGTCGCTGTCGCGCGCCCTCGGGCCGGACCGACGCCGCCAGGGGATCCAGGTGGCGGCGCTCACGGCCGCGATCTGGGGGGGGTGGGCCGCCGGACTGGTGCCGTGGGAGTGGCGAGTCCTCACCGGCGGCTACTACGCGTATGCACACCTGTACGCCGGGGTCCCCCAGCCGCCGGCCGGGGCGCGACAGCGCACGGTGGAGCTGGCTGACCCGCACCCGTTCACCGCCGGCGTCGACGGCCGGGCCGATGACCCCGGTGCGACGGTGTCCGCCGAGCCCCGCCTCGTCAGCTGGGAGGAGGGGGCCTTCGCCCAGGTGGCGGTGGTGGACGACGGCGGGGTGCGGAGCCTGCTCGTCAACGGCAAGGCGGACGCCTCCAGCGGTCCCGAGGACATGCGTACCCAGCTCCTGCTCGGCCACCTGGCCGTCCTGCTGGCGCCGGACGAGGTCGCCGGTCCGGCGATGGTCATCGGCCTCGGCAGCGGTGTGACCGCCGGCGCGGTAGCGACCTGGCCGTTCCCCCGCGTCGTGGTGGCCGAGATCGAGCCGGCGGTGGTCCGGGCGAGCCGCTGGTTCGAGCCGTGGAACGGTCGCGTGCTGGCCGACCCTCGGCTCGACCTGCGCCTGGACGACGGGCGCCGGGTGCTCGCCCGCCATCGGGGAGAGCTGTCCCTGATCACCTCGGAGCCCTCCAACCTGTGGATGGCGGGGGTCTCGCTGCTGTTCACACGCGAGTTCTTCGAGCTCGCCGCCGACCGTCTCGGTCCGCGCGGGGTCATGTGCCAGTGGCTCCATCTCTACCAGGTGGGTCCGGACGACGTGCGCAGCCTGGTGCGCACCCTCGGGTCCGCCTTCCCCCACATGGTGGCCTTCGTCGACGGGGGAGACCTGTTGCTCGTCGCCTCGGGCTCGCCGCTCGAGCTCGACCCCCGGGTCTGGCAGCGGCGCCTGGTGGCCAACCCGAGGGCAGCCGGCGAGCTGGCGCGGGCAGGGCTGGGCTCCGGCCTGGATCTGGCCCGAGGGCTGGTGGCCGACGAGCAGGCGCTCGCGGCGTGGTCTCAGGGAGCGCCGCTGCACACCGACGACCGGCCGCTGCTCGAGTTCTCCGCGGCCCGCCACCTGGCCCGCGACCACTCGGCGAGCATCGTCGCCGACCTGGTGCGGTTCGCCGAGGCCGCCGGTCCGCTCGACCTGGGGGGTGTCGGGATGATCGGCGGACGTCAAGCGGCGGCGGCCGACAGCCCGGCGGCGCGCAACCGGCCCTGAGGGCCGGCTACGGGCGCCGGTCGCGTCGCCGTCGCGGTGCGCGCGGTGGCGGTCGCCGTGAGGGATGCCTATATTGGAGTCAGCGGTCAGGAGGACATCATGAGGGCTGTGGCTCGGGCGATCCTGTGTCTGGCGGTGCTGGCCGGCGGCGCGCAGGCGGCAGCCCAGGCGCTGCTGCAGGCGGGCGATCTCAGCTACCTCGGGGCATTCGCGGCGCCATCGGGCGAGGAGTGGGCGTGGGGCGGCCACGCCCTGACCTACCTGCCGGCCGGCGACCCCGCGGGGCCTCCGGACGGCTACCCAGGCTCGTTGTACATCGCCGGCCACGCCCAGTACGACCTGGTTGGCGAGATCTCGATCCCGGCGCCGGTGATCACGGACGATCTGCTCTCGTTGCCCGCCGCCGGCGTCCTCCGGGCGCCCACCGACATCACCGGCGGGCTGCCGGCAGCGGTGTGCGCGAGCTGCGCGAGCTGCGACCCGACCTGCTTCAGCTTCGACGTCGGCGTCAGCAGCTCCGAGTCGGGCAACCACTCCTCGGCGAGGACCTTGACCTTCTTGACCGCCTCGGCGTTGTTGAACGCGCTCATCACCTCGGCGAGCCCGGCCTCGATCTCGGCGACGACCTCGGGGTTCTGCGCGAGGGCGGCCATCGTCGCGTCGTCACCTTCCAGACTGTGTCCGCGGGCCCAGGC
>CAZKKP010000419.1:0-3967 GCA_964553295.1 uncultured Thermoanaerobaculia bacterium
CAGCTCGATGGTGGCGCTCTCGGCGCCGGAAGGCCGTCGCACCCTGGCGGCGCGCAGGACCATCCGCTGCAACGAAGACAGCCCGCCTCGCGCGCCCCGGCGGCGTGCGCCGCGCCCGCCGCCGGCGCCGTAGCCGTAGCCGTAGCCGTAGCCGTATGCCTCGTCGGCGCCGCCGAGGTCGGGGACGACGCCGAGCACGGGTAGGCTGACCAGGCGCTCGAGGTCGTCGGGGGTGCGGACCGCGCGGTCGAGCAGCTCGACCAGCACCACCAGGCCGCCGCCGAGCATCAGCCCGAGTACCAGGCCGAGGGCGAGGTTGCGCGGCAGCGACGGGCGGTAGGGCCCGCCCGGGACGAGCGCCCGGTCGACCACCAGGACGTTCGAGGTGCGGGTGCCCTGGAGGCGGTCGGCGACACCGGTCTCAGAGCGCTTGCGCACCAGCTCATCCAGCAGCGATCGGCGGGTGGAGACCTCGACCAGCAGGTTGTTGTACTCGACTGCCGCCGAGTTGAGCAGCATCGCCTGGTTCTTCTGCCGGGTCAGCTCCTCGGCGAGGGCCTGCTCGCGGCGCCGGGAGGTCTGGAAGGTGGTGCGGGCCGAGTCGCGGGCCTTCTCGACCATCTCGGAGATGACCGTCTGCACGTTCTGCCGGCCCTTGTCGATCTTGGCCTTGAGCTCGACCATCGCCGGCCACTCCGGCTTGTAGGTGTTGAGCTTGGTGGCGTACTCCTTCTCCAGGTCGATGACCTCGCGCCGGAGCTGGGCGACCAGGCCGCCGGAGAAGGAGTCGGCCACGGTCTCCGGGGGCGCCTGGGTGACCTCGTTGTACTCCGCCTCGGCGGCGATGCGCCGGGACATGGCGTCGGTGTAGTCGCGGTTGAGGGCCTCCAGGCGCTGGACCACGACGTTGGAGTTGGGGTCCAGGGCGACGATGTCGGTGCGCCTGCCATATGCCTGGAGCTGGGCCTCCTTGTCGGCGATCTCGCGCTTGATCTCCTCGATCTGCGAGGCGAGGAAGCTCGAGGCGCGACCGACGCTCTCGGTGCGGGTCTCGATGCCCCAGTCGATGTAGGTCTCGGCGATGCCGTTGGCGATCCGCGCCGCCAGCTCGGGGTCGGTCGAGACGAAGGAGATCTCGACCAGGCGGGTGTCCTTGATCGGCTTGACCTCGACGCCGCCGAGCAACCGCCGCGCCAGGGCGCCGAGGTCGGCGGTGTCGTCGGCGGCGGTCACCTCGCCCTCGGCGTCGCCGCCGGTCAGCCCAGCCCGCACCGGATTGAAGGCCGGGTCGTCGACCAGGCGGAGGTTGCGCACCACCCTCTCTGCCAGACCACGGCTGGAGAGCAGGCGGTACTGGGTGGGGTAGAAGCTCTGGGCGTCCCAGAAGTAGTAGCCGCCGGCGCCGAAGATCTCCTCGAGGGAGACGGCGGTGGAGGGTCGCTCGATCTGGACGACGGTGGTCGCCCGGTAGAGCCTCGGGGTGATGGCGTACTGCACGGCCGACAGGGCGAGGGCGGTTGCGGTGACGACGAACAGCAACCGCCGGTGGCGGCGCAGAGCGTCGAGCCAGCGGGACAGGTCGATCTCGTCGTCGAGCGGCTCGAGCTCGGGCCGCAGGAAGGGCGGCGATGCGGCGGGATGGGATGCGGACATCAGAAGAACGACTCCTTGACGACGACGACGTCGTTGGCTTCGAGGGCCGGGTCGGGCTCCCGGCCGTCGACGATGCGCTTGTAGTGGGCGGCGACCTCCTGCTCCTGGCCGTCACGGCTGGTGCGGCGGATCACGATCGAGCTGGAAGCGCGGTCGGTCAGGCCGCGGGCGCGGGCGATGGCGGCCAGCAGGGTGACCCGCTCGGTGCTGCGGAAGGTCAAGGCCCCGGGCGACTTGACCGCGCCGAGGCAGAACACCGTGATGTCGACGGTGGCCGGGATGTTGATCAGGTCGCCGGCGAAGACCGGGATGTTGGCCTCCGGTCGCGCCTCGACCATCAGGTCGTTGACGTCGATGGCGATCTGGTCGGACAGGCCGTTGTCGGAGCGCCGGAGCACGTAGATGACGTTGCCCTGGTTGCCGGCCAGCCCACCGGCGGCGGCGATGGCCTCGAGCAGGGTCCAGCGTCCGGAGAAGGCGAGGTTGCCGGGCTGGCGAACGGCGCCGATCACCGAGATCGGCCGCGAGCGGAACTCGCGCACCGCCACCGCCACCGAGGCGCGCTGGATGTAGCGCTCCTCGAGCAGCACACGCAGCCTCTCGGCGAGCTCGTTGGCGGTCAGGCCCTGGGCATCGACCTCGCCGATCAGCGGCAGGGCGAGGGTGCCGTTCTCCTCCACGCGGCGCTCGATGTTCAGCTCCGGCACCTCGAAGACCTTGATCTCGAGCAGGTCCTTGGGGCCGATGCGGTAGCCGAACTCGCTGCGGGTCGGGGTCTGGGCGGCGGCGGGCAGGGCCGCGAGGGCGAGCAGGACGACAAGCATCGCCAGGCGCCAGCGCCCGCCTTCGGCTCGTCGTCCAGATCGGGTTGTCCTGGGAATGCTCACTGCTCACCTCGCTTGCGGACGGCGCCCGGGAGGGCGTCGGGTATCAGTACCACCCGCCCCGCCCCGAGCCCACCGAGATCCCCGCCTCGACACGAAGATTCGAGCGCTCACCGCGATCGTAGTCGATCTGGGTCAGACGGACCTGCAGGCTGGTCTGCCGGCCGAGGTCGAGCCCGAGGGTTGCACCATAGGAGGTGCGGCCCTCGTCGAAGCTCGCCTCGCCCGGCGGGACGGCGTAGTCGTCGTTGCCGGCCTCGACGAAGAGACCGGTGGTCACCCGCCAGCCGAGCGGCCAACGCGCGGCCAGTCCCACCCGGTCGCCGCGGTAGTAGGGGTACTCCGACCGCACCGAGTAGACCAGGTCCGAGGAGGCGTAGAGCTGCCACTCGAGGGCGCCGCGCGGCTTCCAGGTGAGCCGGGCGAAGCCCAGGGGCTCGTCGAACGGCAGGAACGCCGAGCCCGGCTCGGGGTCGAGCCCGGGCCACAGGACGAGGAGCTGCCCCTTCAGGCGGGCGCCGTCGAGGGCGAGCTCGAGGAGCGGCCCCGAGCCGGTGTTGGAGCGGTCGCGCTCGGGGCGCACGAAGTCGGTCTCGCTGGCCTCGGCGCCGATCCCGACGCGCAGGTGGGGGGTCACCGCCACCTTGACGCCGGCGCGCACGCGGCTCTTGTCTCGCTCGAGGAGGAGCAGGGGTGCGAGGGCGATGCCGAAGATGTCCTCGTCGTCGTAGCGGAACTGGTGGGCGGACACGGCGCCGAAGAGGGCCATTCGCCCCGGCAGGTCGATCTCGAAGCCGGCCTCGCCGCTGTCGTCGCGCGAGTTCACCAGCCGGTCGACCTCCGAGCTCAGGTAGTCCGCCCGGCGGTCGCTGCCGGCGCTGACGCCGAAGCGCAGGCGGCTGAAGAAGCCGAAGACGCCCACCCCGTAGCGGCCGTTGACGGTGTTGAGCTGGTCGAGCTCCTTCCACCAGACGTACTCGGGGAGCGCGCGGGCTGCGACGACGACGTCCGGCCCGATGCGGGTGTAGGCGTGCAGGCCGGCGCCGACGGTGGCGGTGATGTCGGAGCCGACGCCGGTGACGCGGCCGGGGTCTTCGACCCAGCGCAGGTCCGACAGCCAGATGGAGGGATCCAGCCGCAGCGGGCCGAGGCGCCAGCGGGCGTTGGCCATCGCCCGTTCGAAGCCTTCGCGGCTCGGCGGCTCGGGGATCGCCAGCTCGCCGGGGGCCGAGTACTGGGTGAACTGGGCGGCGACGGGCGCCGCCCCGCCGAGGAGCAGCGCCAGGAGGAGCAACGCCGGCCGCCGCACGCCACGCATCTCACTCACGTCGATCACTGTTCACCGCTCCATTCCCGGGGCGCGCAGCGCCCCCTCTGCGCTCCTCTGCGCCCTCTGTGGTGAAAATCCCGAAACCGCCACCGATCACCAC
>CAZKKP010000420.1:0-1188 GCA_964553295.1 uncultured Thermoanaerobaculia bacterium
CGCCCCCTCCCCCCCCTCAACCGTCAGCCTCCGCAGCTGCAAAAGAGCCGCACCCGAACGAAATGCACATGTATGTGCAAGGGGGGCAGTTCGGGCCGGGCACATCTCCGGTCGAGTGGTGCCAAGGAGACAAGGTCATGCTCTTCTCTGCACCCTACACAGAGCATGGCCTCACCTCGCCCTTCGCTCCAGTCCGCAGAATCTCGCCCTGCGACCCGACCTACCCCGCTCATCATTACACGTCTGGGAACCTTTTCTTCGATGGAGATTTGGGCACGTACCACATGGTGATCACGAGATCCGCGCCTCCGGCGGCAGAATTCAAGAGTCTGCTGATGTGGGAATCGCAGGACGGCGTATATGGCGACTGGACTCCCTTTCTCGAGATCAGCCATCCCGGTGTGAACATCGAAACGACATTGCTTCTTCCAGATTCGAGTCGCCCGCCGACCGGCTCTCGAGCAGCGCACTCCTACTTCAGGGGGTTCGCTCGAATGGGCTTCTACTCGACGATAGAAGTCCGTCTGGACGTTTCGAGTGATCACTGCGACCAAGCGCTTCCTGGTGGCAGGTGCCAGCTTGTGGAGTTCAAGCACGGTGGTGCTTGGCGGCCGGCCGTGGGGGGTATTCTCGACTTCATGCCAGATGTTCTTGTCCTCAACTTCAATCCTTGGGGCTTGTCTGATGTGAACGGGGGGCTCCAACTGTGGGGGACGAAATACCACGGGCCGGAGAGACCCGACTGCGACGACTGTCGCACCAATCTGGGGTCGTCGTTTCAGTACTACTCTGTGTCGGCCAGCTGGGGTCTGAATGGACCGCATGGGGTGTCATCTAACCTCCGCTGCATGCCCTCTGATAACCTCGTTGGGCGCCAATATCCGTGGTTGTTGGATTATGGTGGGAGGTTGTTCCTGTACTCGTCCACCAACGATGACAACGTTTTGACCGCTGGTCCGTTCAGAGGAGCCCAAGAACCCATGTGCCCCGACCCGGGAAATGGGTACTTTAACGGAATGTACGTTCTGGTCACGGAGCTGGTCCCTGCCGGGCCCCCGCCCTCGGAGGTTCCCGGCTTCGTTGGGCGAATCGACGGCCAGAACGTCAACGGACAGACCGTGACCAGCACCTCGCCGTTCATCGACTTCTCCTGGTCGCATGCGTCGTCATCGGTCGGGCTGGGCCTGT
>CAZKKP010000420.1:1288-3940 GCA_964553295.1 uncultured Thermoanaerobaculia bacterium
AGATTGCTGGATTGCAGGATCAGGTGTCGTACTCGATCCACATCCGTGCGCGGGATACGTTGAATCAGTGGGGGCCGTTAGTCAACGGCGGCACGTTCACCGTCAACGCCGTAGGGCCTCCCGGTGTAGTTCCGAACTTCGTCGGGCAAATCAACGGCCAGAACGTCAACGGACAGACCGTGACCACCACCTCCCCGTTCATCGACTTCTCCTGGTCGCATGCGTCGTCATCGGTCGGGCTGGGCCTGTACCAGTTGGTCGTACAACCGGTGGGAGGGCCATGGCACTGGTCGACGACTGTGGCCTATCCAGCGACCTCCCTCGGTGTGCAGATTGCTGGATTGCAGGATCAGGTGTCGTACTCGATCCACATCCGTGCGCGGGACACGTTGAATCAGTGGGGGCCGTTCATCAACGGCGGCACGTTCACGGTGAGTTCGACGGGGCCATCCGCTAGTGCTCCTCACCGGGACGTCGGCCAGGGTGGACAAGAACCCGCGGGCCCGGCAGTGATCTCCGTGTTTCCGGGCGTGGAGTCTTCGCGGTGGTACTCCGGGAATCCGTGGGTGTCGAGCGGCGCCACCTTGTAATTGGTGTCGTGCGGAGGAGGAGACCGGCGACGGCGCTCTCTCCGAGGACGACCGACGCCGGCTCGAGGCGCTTGGGTACACTCGCTGACCTGTGGGCTCGACGTTGCTCGCGCGTGTCGGCTGCAGACTGGGTGTCGGTCTGCGGGATCGGGTCGCATCCCGCCTATACTGGGAGGCATGCTGCAGCATCCGCTCATCGTCGCTGTCGGGTTGTCGTTGCTGGTCGTGGTCGTCGCCTGCGGCCGGGCGCCGGGGCCGGGGGGGCCGGCCGGTGGTGGGCCGGTGCTGCCGGAGTCGGCGGCGGGTTGGACGGCCTCAGGTCCGGTGGAGCGCTGGGACACCGAGACGATCTACGACTACATCGACGGCCACGCCGAGGTCTACCTCGCCTTCGGCATGCGTGGCTGCGCAAGCCGGCGCTATGCCGGGCCCGAGGGGGAGGCCGACGTCATGGTCGACGTCTTCGAGCTGGCGTCGCCGGCCGACGCTTTCGGGGTGTTCACCCACGACCGCGACGGCGAGGAGGTGGCGGTCGGCCAGGGCGGGCGCTACCGCTGGGGCTGGCTGTCGTTCTGGAAGGGGAGGTTCTTCGTCTCGGTGACCGCCGAGGACGAGAGCGAGGCGGCGCGGACGGCGGTGCTCGAGCTCGGGCGGCAGCTGGCGGCGTCGATCGACGAGACCGGCGAGCCGCCGGCCCTGCTCGAAGCGCTGCCGGATGACGGACTCGAGCCGCGCACGATGCGCTACCTGCGCCACCCGCTGGTGCTCGCGGCGGAGCTGCCGGTCGGCCTCGACGACCCCTTCGAGCTGGGCGGCACGACGCCGGCGGTGCTCGGACGCTACCGCGCCGGCGACGCGACCGCCTGGCTGCTGGTGGTGGACTACCCGGAGGAGGCGACGGCCGAGCGGCTGCTCGCGGCCCGCGGTGAGGGCCCGGTGGCCGGGGCCCGCGGCTTTTCTGGCGGCCGCCGCTTGGCCCCGGGCTCGGGTCGGACCGCCTTCGTGCTCGAAGCGGGCAGCGCCGAATTGGCGACCGAGCTGCTCGAGGCCGCGGTGGCGGCTGCCGGAGGTGCAGGATGAGCGAACGCAGGGACGGGCTGAGCCGGCGTGGTTTTTTCAAGGTCGGGGCGGGGGCGGCGGCGGCCGGGCTGGTCGCCGGGCCGGCTGAGGCCGAGCCCGAGCCCGAGGTCGTGGAGAAGGCGAGGGTGGTGCTGGTCCGCGACGAGCGGGCGGTGAATGCCGACGGCGAGGTCGACGGCGCCGTCGTCCGGCGGATGCTCGCCGACGGCATGCGGACGCTCTTCGAAGTGGAGACCGCCGAGGCGGCATGGCGGCGGGTCGTCCGGCCGGGCGACGTGGTCGGTATCAAGAGCAACGTCTGGGGGCGGCTGCCGACGCCGCCCTCCCTCGAGGAGGCGATCCGCGACGGACTGGTCGGCGCCGGGGTCGCCGCGGCGGACATCGCGGTCGACGACCGCGGCGTCCGGCGAAACCCGGTGTTCACGAGGGCGACGGCGATGGTCAACGTCCGCCCGCTGCGCACCCACCACTGGTCGGGTCTGGGCACCCTGGTGAAGAACATGATCATGTTCGTGGAGCGGCCTGCCGACTACCACGGCGACGCCTGCGCCACCCTGGGGGCGATCTGGCGACTGCCGGAGGTCGAGGGCAAGGTCCGGCTCAACATCCTGGTGATGCTGACGCCGCAGTTCCACGGCCTCGGGCCGCACTCGTTCTCCAAGGAGTTCGTGTGGACCTACGGTGGGCTGCTGCTCGGCCTGCAACCGGCCCCCGTCGACGCGGTCGGGGCGCGGATCATCGAGGCGCGCCGCCGCGAGTACTTCGGCGAGGAGCGGCCGATCAGCCCGTCGCCACACCACATCGAGATCGCCGGCGAGCGCTACGGCCTCGGCCCGACCGCACCCGAGCACATCGACCTCGTCCGCCTCGGCTGGAGCGAAGCGGCGTTGGTCTGACTGGGCTCAGGGCGGAGGGCTGAGGCCCCCTCCCGCTCAGGGGACAGGGGACAGGGGACAGGGGACAGGGGTCGGTCCCCCGCCCG
>CAZKKP010000421.1:0-3937 GCA_964553295.1 uncultured Thermoanaerobaculia bacterium
ATGGGATGCGGTTGGGTTCAACGGTGGTGGTTTGCTGGGGGCCGCTATTTTTTCACCACAGAGGACGCAGAGGGACGCAGAGGAGGGAGATTGAGGCCAGGGTGCGTCCTCTCAAAGGACCTCCTGGGGGATCACTGGGTACGCCATCGCGGAGTGCGGGCCGCTCCTCTGCGGTCCTCTGCGTCCTCTGTGGTTCAACTTCCTGTGTTCCGTGACCGCGGGGGACGCGGGTGAGGAGATCTGGGTCATCGCCTCACAGGCGCCGGAGGTGGCGGCCTCTCAGGGCATTACCGGGGAGACGATGTCGCAGTCGTCGCGGTCGATGGTCTGGTCGGCGATGATGTAGCCGCCGCCGATGCCGCCGAGGAGCGGCAGCAGCAGGCCGCCGCGCTGCTCGGCGACCAGCCCGGCCTGCTCGGCGCCGGCGGCCATGAGCACGCGCCGGCAGACCTCGTCCGGGCGCAGCAGGTCGTCGATGCCGCGGCGGATGACGATGCCCTCGCACTCCCAGCCGAGCACCGGGTTGTCGGCCTGGGCGGCGGTGGTCTCGCCGACCACCAGGTTGTCGGCGAATGCCTGCTGGTTCGGGGTGAGGGTGGTGAGGCAGCCCGCCTCGACCGGCACGGTCAAGATGTCGCCGGCGATCTCGGCGCCGCCGACGGTGGTGGCGGACAGGAAGGTCTCGGCGGCGGCGGTCTCCGACGCCGGCCAGGGCAGGGTCGTCCAGTAGCTGCCGGGGACGTCGCTGCGCATGTCGAGGTAGTAGTAGTCGCCCTCGCCGGCCTTGCGGAAGTACAGCCTGACCTGCGACCAGGTGCTCTCAGGGGACAGCTCGGCCGTGAACACGGCGTTGCCGCCGGGCGGCACGCATGTGGGCGCTCTCAGCGCCTCGGGGCTCTCCGGGTCTTGCGCCCCGGCAATGCCCACCGCCGCGAGGATCATGGCGGTCATGACGATCAAACGAGCTGGCATTCTGGCCTCCCGTGCTGCGGCCATACTAACACATGGGCTGTACGTGCAACACCATAGCACCGATCGCGGGCGGGTGTGTCACTCATCGGGGCGATCGCCGAGGATGCGGCGGACGCAATCGTCCACGAAGGCGGTGCGGCGCAGGTGCGGCAGACACCGCCTGAGGAGGTCGGCGGCCTGGTCGACCAGCCCGTCCTCGTACAGGGCGACGGCGTGCTGGAGCTGCATCTCGGGCCGGTCCGCGGGTGCCCCGCCGGCCCGCTCGTAGTAGGTGTGAGCGTCCTTCCAGCGCGCGACGCAGTAGGCGGTCTCCGCGGCGAGGAGCTGGAGCTCGGGGTTGTCGGGGGTGGCCCTCGCCAGCTCGTCGGCCAGAGTCCAGGCGGCAAAGGTCCGGCCGTCATCGAGCAGGCGACGGATGTCGTCTGTGCCGAGGGTCGGGGACTCGGGGGTCGCTGACGCCCGGTTCGGGTCGGTCTCGGCCTCCTCGGCGGGGCCGTTCTCGGCCGGGTCGGGGGTCGGGACGTCGGGGAGGGCCGCGGCCGGGGCGAGCGGGTTGCCGGCGCCCGCGGGGTACTCGACCGGCATGACGGGGTCCAGCGGGGCCTGCCGGGCTGGCGCGTCGGCCTCGGCGGGCTCGGCCTCGGCCTTGGCGAGCTTCGCCGGCGCGGCCCGGCGCTGCCGCGGGGGAAGGGCTGCGAGGTGGTCCTCGGGGCGGGGCGCGAGGTGGGCGAAGGTCGGAAGGACGGCCAGGCGGGCCTCGGGGACGCCTCGGCGGAGGGCGCTCTCGAGTCGGTCGCGGGTGTCCGGGTCGATGGCCGCCTGCTCGAGGGCGCCGAAGCGGCGCTGGATCTCGTCGAGGCGGGCGACGGTGCTCTGCAGGGTCTCGGAGTCGCCGGCCTGCTGCTGGGCGATGGCGAGCCAGGTCAGGCAGGCGGCCAGCTCGGGCGGCTCGTCGAGCATGCCGAAGCAGGCGATGCGCAGCAGCTCGGCGGCCCGGCCGGGGTTGCCGGTTGCCAGGGCGGCGAGACCGTCTTCGTGGAGGCGCTCGTAGAAGGCGTCTGCCGCCCCAGCCTTGGGGGCGAGGAGGATGAGGGCCACGAGGAGCAGCAGGGCCACGGCGGCAGGGGCCGGGTGTCGCGGGACCTTGAGGGTGGCTGCCGGCGCCTGGGGGCTCGAGGTCATCGGCGGCCTCCCGCTGTGTCCTCGATGAGGTCTCTGGGGTTGTCGACGAAGAGGCGGGTCGCGGTGTCCTCGCCCCAGGCGGCGGCGACCGCCTCGAAGGCGGCTCTCAGGCGCGGCGGACGGCGGACGGGGTCGTGGCCGTCCGACGCGACGACGTGGACGAGGCCGGCGCCGAGCAGGGTGTGGCAGACCATGTGGGGGGTGCGTCCGAGGTCGCCCATGAGGGCCATGGCGGTTACCTGGAGCCAGGCGCCGCGGTCGACGGCGTGCTTGAGGAGCAAGAGGTCCTGGGTCAGCCAGCGCACGCGCTCGGGGTGGGCGATCACGGGGCGGTAGCCGGCGAGCACGAGCTCGTGCACGAGGTCGACGATGCCCGGGCCGACGGGCAGGGGCGGCGGCTCCAGCAGCAGGGCACGGCTTCCCGCCAGGGGCAGCAGGTCGCCGCCGGGCAGCCGGTCGACCTCGGCGAGGAGGTCGGAGCCGATGCGGATCTCGGCGCCGAGGCGGATCTCGGGTCGGCCGCCGGTGGCCAGCACGAGCTCACGGTGGACGCGCTCGAGGGCGCGCCGGTCGAGGTTGGGCCAGCGCTCGTTGAGCTGGTGGGGGGTGGCGACAGCCAGGGTGATGCCGTCCTCGTCGGCGATGCGGCACATGGTGCGCGCCTCGTCGAGGTCGGCCGGCCCGTCGTCAACGCCGTGCAGCAGGTGTACGTGGAGGTCGATCACAACAAAGCGTCAGGGGTGAGGGGTGAGCTGGGGCTTACCTTCGCAGCTCGGCAGCATGAAGTTGAACCACAGAGGCACAGAGGCACAGAGGGGTACGGAGAAGCGCAGACGAGTCAAACCGCAAAGGCGCAAAGAGCGCAAAGAGAAATGGGTCGGCTGCCCTTCGGGCAGGATGGGGAATGCGTGGGGCACCGGCGTCTTGGGTCGCCGGGGGGGCAGGGCCGGTGACGCTTCGCAGGACCAACTCTGACTTCTCAACCTTCGCGCCCTTTGCGCCTTTACAGTTGAATGTTCTCGACCGCTTCTCTTTGGAACTCTGTCTCTCTATGCCTTTGTGGTGAAGAGCCAGGTCTGGTGCTTGGACCGCCAAGGAGGCGGGGCTACATGGCAGCATTGGCGCCGGGGCGGCGGGTGACTGGGGGGGCTTCGGGGGCGTCGGTGGTGTAGCCGTAGCCGTAGGCGGTGTAGCGGCGGTAGCGGGCACCGAAGGAGTCGACGTCGGGCAGGAAGCGGTTGAGGACGATGCCGAGCACGCGCACCTCGCCGAGGGAGAGGCGGCCGAGGGCGGCGGTGACGTCCTCGCGGTTGACCCGGCCGGCGCCGACGCAGAGCAGCACGCCGTCGGCGACGGCGCCGACGAGTGTCGAGTCGGTCACCGCCACCACCGGCGGCGAGTCGTAGACGACGAAGTCGAACTGCTCGCCGGCGAGTTGGGCCAGCTCGGCCATGCGCTCGGAGCCGAGGAGCTCGGCCGGGTTCGGCGGCGACGGGCCGGCGGGCGTCAGGAAGAGGTTCTCGATCTAGGTCTGGAGGCAGATCTGCTCCGGGTCGGCGCCGCCGGCGAGGTAGTTCACCAGGCCGGCGCGGTTGGACACCTCGAAGATCTCGTGCAGCCGCGGCCGACGCAGGTCGGCGTCGACCAGCAGCACGCGCCGGCCGAGCTGGGCCATGACCACGGCGAGGTTGGTGGCGGTCGCGGTCTTGCCCTCTCCCGGCACCGCCGAGGTCACGACGACCGAGCGCGGCCCGCCGGCGGTCGACAGCAGGATGGCCGTCCG
>CAZKKP010000422.1:0-3917 GCA_964553295.1 uncultured Thermoanaerobaculia bacterium
CCGCCATAGGTCGTCCCTCCTGCTGTCAACCTATGTCAGGACGGGACACCGATCCCTGTCCCCTGTCCCCTGTCCCCTGTCCGGGTGGCGGCCGTCGCAACGCTTTCGCCCGGCCGGCCATCCAAGGGGCATGACCGCCGATCCGTACACGCCGAACCTTTGCCCACGGGCGTACGTACATGGAGGCATGGATCGGGCCGGAGACGAGGGAGAGGCAACATGCGCAGGTTGATCCGTTTGCTGGTGATCGTGGTCGTCGTCACCGGAGGGGCCGCGGCGATCTGGGCCTATGTCGAGAAGCGCAACGGCGCCGGCCCGGGCTGGACGCTGGTCGCGGTCGAGCGCGGCGACATCACCGAGAAGGCGCTGGCGGTGGGCCGCATCGAGCCGCGCGAGCGATTCCAGGTCAAGTCGAAGATCTCGGGCATCGTCAAGAGATGCTACGTCGAGGTCGGCGACCGGGTGAGAACGGGGGACCCGCTGTTCGAGATCGCCCCTGACCCGACCCCCCAGGAGCTGCTGGACGTCGACCACCGGCTGCGGGCCGCCGGGGCTGTCTTCGACAAGGCCCGGGCCGACTACCGGCGCGGCCAGGAGCTGCACGAGCAGGGCCTGATGTCGAAGGGCGACCTCGAGGGTCTGGCCGAGTCCTTCGAGCTCGCCCGGGTATCCTTCGAGCAGGCGACCGACAACCGCGAGCTGACCCGCAGTGGCCGGGTCACCGGCGCCACCACCCAGGTCGAGACCGTCATCCGCGCCACCGCCTCGGGCACCGTGCTCAGCCGCGCGGTGGACGTCGGCGATCCGGTGGTGCCCCTGACCTCCTACCAGCCGGGGACCGAGCTCGCGGCCATCGCCGACATGAGCGACCTGCTCTTCGAGGGCACGGTCGACGAGATCGACGTCGGCAAGATCGCGGTCGGCATGCCCTGTCGGATCAAGGTCGGCGCCCTGCCCGACGCGGTGGTGCGCGGTCACCTGTCGCGCATCGCGCCGCAGGCCTCGAAGAGCGAGGGCGCCACCCTGTTCGACGTCCAGATCGAGCTCGAGCCGGATCAGGAGGTCGTGCTGCGCGCCGGGTACTCGGCCAACGCCGACGTCGTCATCCGCGAGAAGACCGGGGTGCTGACCCTGCCCGAGCGGCTGGTGCTGTTCGAGGACGACGGCGTCGCGACATTCGTCGAGGTGCCGGGCTCGGTGCCCGAGGCTCAGCCGCTCAAGGTCGCCGTTGACCTCGGCCTTTCTGATGGCCTGACGGTGGAGATCGTGTCCGGCCTCGAGGAGGGCGCCGAGGTCGTCCAGCGCCCGCCGAAGGAGATCTCCTAGGCCTTCGGGGATTCGAGGACGCACGCTGATGGCACTGCTCTCGATTTTCCGCGACCTTCGCAGCCAGAAGCTGCGGACGTTCCTGACCCTGTTCGGGATCGTCTGGGGCACGGTGGCGGTGTCGCTTCTGCTCGCCTTCGGGCACGGCCTGCACCGACAGCTGGTCAAGAGCACGGCGGGTCTCGGCGACCGCATCGTGATCGGCTGGCCGATGCGCACCTCGATGCCCCACGAGGGGCTCGGCAAGGGTCGCCGGATGCGCATGACCGAGGAGGACATCGCTGCCCTCAAGGCGCAGGTTGGCGTGCTCGACGGCATCTCCAGCGAGTACTCGAGGAGCCTGATCGCGCGGGTTGGCGACCGCCAGCGGTCGGTCCAGGTGTCCGGGGTGGCCCCGGTCTACGGTGGGATGCGCAACATGATCCCGGCCCCGGGCGGCCGCTTCCTCAACCCGACCGACGTTGCCGAGCGCCGCCGCGTCGCCTTCGTCGGCGATCGGTTGGCGAAGGATCTCTTCGGTGAGCTGGAACCGGTCGGCCGCGAGGTGATGCTGCACGGCTCTCCCTTCCTGGTGGTCGGCGTGCTGCGACCGAAGGAGCAGGACTCCTCCTACTCCGGCCGCGACCACTCGAAGATGGTCATCCCGTGGTCGACCTTCTGCGCCCTGACCGGTGACAAGTACATGAACAACTTCATCTACCGGGCGACCCGGCCGGAGCTCAACCCGGCGGCCACCGCCGCGGTCCGCGAGGTCCTCGGTCGCCGGCTGCGCTTCGCCCCGGCGGACGACCAGGCGATCCAGGTCTGGGACACCACCGAGGCCTTCGTCTTCATCGATGCCTTCATGCTCGGCTTCCAGGTCTTCCTCGGCATCATGGGGGTGCTCACCCTGACCGTCGGCGGCATCGGCGTGTCGAACATCATGAACGTGGTGGTCGAGGAGCGGACCCGCGAGATCGGCATCAAGATGGCACTCGGCGCCCGCAGCCGGTCGATCCTCCTCCAGTTCCTGCTCGAGACCCTGCTCCTGACCGGCATCGGCGGGGTGATCGGGCTGACCCTGTCCTTCGTGATCTGTGCCGTCTTCCCGACCGACTTCTCCGAGTTCGTCGGCGTGCCCACCCTGTCCCCGGGCCTGGCCCTGCTGACCGCCGCCTTCCTCGGCCTGGTCGGGCTGGCGGCAGGGTTCTTCCCGGCCCGCGACGCCGCCCGCCTCGACCCGGTCGTGGCGATGAAGCTGTAGGAGTAAGCGAGCATGCGAGGACCCGCGATCATCGCCGAGCTGTTCCTCCGGGCGTCGTCGATGCAGCGCAAACGGGCGGTGCTGACGGTGGCCGCGATCGCCTGGGGAACCGTCGCCATCGTGCTCCTGCTCGCCTTCGGCGAGGGGTTGAAGCTGCAGATGATGAAGGGTCGCCGGGGCATGGGCGAGAACATCGCGGTGTGGTGGCCGGGTCAGACCTCGAAGGTGTGGCAGGGGCTTCCCATGGGCCGGCCGATCCGGCCGATCATTGACGACGTTCCCTTCCTCGCGGGACGAATGACCGCGGCCTCCGAGGTGATCGGTGAGCTCACCAGCTGGTCGTCCAACCTGACCTGGGGCGACAGCACGGTGACCGGGCGGGTCACCGGCACCCACTGGCAGTACGGCGAGATCCGCCACCACTACCCGCAGGCTGGAGGCCGCTTCCTCAACCCGACGGATGAGCGCGACAAGCGCCGGGTGATCTTCCTCGGCAACGCCGTCGCTCGGAGGATCTTCGGCGATCACGACCCGGTCGGCGAGACCCTGCTCGTCGACTCGGTTCCCTACCAGGTTATCGGCGTCATGCAGCCCAAGCTCCAGATGGGCACCTACAAGGGCCCGGACGAAGAGGGCACGATCGTCCCGATCACCACGTTCGCCGCCCAGTTCGGCCGCCAGTGGCTGAACAACGTCGTGTTCAAGGCGCGCTCGCCGGAGCTCATGCCGCTGGCCCGTCGGCAGTTCGCCGAGGCGCTGTCGGCGCGCTACCGCTTCGACCCCGGCGACGAGCAGGTCACCGACCTGTGGGACACCGTCGAGGGCGCCCGGGTGATGACCAACATCATGGTTGGCCTGCAGGTCTTCCTCGGCGTCATCGGCAGCCTGACCCTGCTCATCGGCGGCGTCGGCGTCGCCAACATCATGTACGCCGTGGTCAAGGAGAAGAGCCACGAGATCGGGGTGCAGATGGCCCTCGGCGCCCGGCGGGCCTGGATCACCGGCCCATTCGTCCTGCAGGGCCTGGTCTACACCCTGCTCGGGGGCGCCGTCGGTTTGGCCCTGGCGATCGTGCTGATCGTGCTGCTCGGCCTGGCGCCGGTGGAGGGCAACCGGGCCCTCGAGTTCCTCGGCAAGCCGACGCTGAACCTGGAGATTGCCGCCGGCACCGCGGCGATCCTCGGCCTGATCGGGACCCTCGCCGGGTACTTCCCGGCCCGCCGGGCGGCGACCATCGACCCGGCGGCTGTGCTGCGCTACGAGTGACGGAGAAGGGGAGAACCACCATGGGTATCAGCTTCAACGGCCGCAGATCTCTGCCGGACGCGCACGACGCCGGCCTGATCGA
>CAZKKP010000423.1:0-3916 GCA_964553295.1 uncultured Thermoanaerobaculia bacterium
CCCCAGCTCGGCGGCGATCCCGGGCACGAGCAGCACGCGGAGCAGAAGCTCGCGGGCGAGGCCGCCGTGCTTGCGATGGAAGGCGTAGAAGCCGCGCCAGAAGTGACCCTCGTGCAGGGTCCGGCCGGGTCCGAGGCTGGCGCCGCCGAGGTGGCGGCAGCCGAGTTCGCGGCAGTAGACGACCCGCCAGCCGGCACGTCGCAGCCGCAGCTCGAGGTCGGTCTCTTCCCAGTAGAGGAAGAAGCGCTCCGAGTCGAAGCCGCCGACCGCGTCGAAGGCGTCCCGCCGCAGTGCCAGGCACGCGCCCTGGACCATGGCACAGTCGACCGTCCCGGCGCCAGGCGCGCCTTCCGGGGAGAGGAAGTAGTGGCGCGACAGCCAGTGGCGTCCGACGAGCCGGTGAGCGGCGGTGTACTCGACCAGCGCCGTCGCGATACCCGGGTCGACCGCCGTCGCCGACGGCTGCCGCGGGCGGCGGTCGTCCATGGGCAGCAAGACCGGCCCGGCGGCGGCGACGCCGGCGCCTTCGCGAAGCTGAGCCACCAGCCCCTCGACGCAGCCCGGCAGCGGCCGCGCGTCGGGGTTGAGGAGCAGCAGGTCAGGAGTCGAGGTGGCGACGATGCCTGTATTGGCGGCCGCGGCGAAGCCGACGTTGGACGACATCGGCAGGTAGCGCACGCCGCCATGCCGGTGCTCGAGGGCGGCGCCGAGGTCGCCGGCCGGGCTGTTGTCGACCACCACGGTGGCGGCGGGCAACGTGATCAGGGTCCTTTCGAGATGGCCGACGGCGGCGAGGGTGTGGGCCTCGCACCGGTAGTTGACGAGCACGACCGACAGGTCACGCACGGTCGGCCCGGCGACGCCGCCACAGCACGGCGCCGTGCTCGGCGGCGTAGATCAGGCTCACGGCGAGCCCGCGGACGCCGTCGAACACGGCCCGGTTGGTCAGGTAGTAGTAGCGGAACAACGAGCAGGGACCGCGCACCAGCTCGCCGAGCGAGCACCGGTCCCGCTGCCCGGCGGCCTCGATCGGGACCCGGTCGCGGAACCGGGCGACGACATCTCGCCAGCTGCGGACATTGAGGTGGAGGATCGGCTGGCTGAGGCGGCCGATCGGACCCGAGACCACCATCGGTCGATGGAGCGAGGCGCCGTGGAACCTGCCCAGGCCACGCCGCACCAGCCGCCGCTGGAGATCCTCGCCGAGAGCCCGCACCGGCCGCCCCCAGTAGAGGTTGAGGCGGGGGATGTCGAACGCCACCGCCTCCGTGGGCCCGTCGAGCACCGCCGCGAGCTCGTCCCGCAGCTCAGGAGTGAGTCGCTCGTCGGCATCGAGGAAGAGCAGCCACGGCCTGGTCGTGTGCTCCGCGACCTGATTGCGGGCGAGGTCGAAGTTGCCGCCGTGACGGCGGATCTCCTCGAGATCCTGGGCCGCCACCCGGGCGCCCGCGGAGCGGGCCAGCTCCACGGTGCCGTCAGCGCTGTCGCCGTCGACCACCACGACCTCGGCCGCCTCCGGCAGCGTCGTCAGCAGCCCCGACAGGAGCTCCGCAGAGTTCCTGGTCAGCACCCCGACGGTCAGCGCGTCGAATCCGCGTCGCGACTCCACTCGATGCTCGTGAGGGCCATTCTACGACGCCGCGTCAGGCTGGCGGGGAGGCGCCACAGGGCGTGCAGCGTGCCCGACCACACCGCGATCGCCCGCCGCTCCCCGAGCGCCGCCAGCACGGTCCGGACATGGCGGGCGAGGATTCGCCGCCTCTGGCGTCGCCAGTCTCGTGCCGGCAGGGTGGTGATCAGCAGGCTGAGCCGGTTGCGGGCGTTGTAGAAGTCCGCCCAGGTGCCGCCACCGGGGAAACGACGGTTGCTGGCGAAGCCGTCGTGCTCCGCCCTGGCGGCCGGGGCGAGCACGCACCGCCACCCGCACACCCGGGCGCGCAGCGCCAGCTCGACGTCCTCCTGGTAACAGGTGAAGGACTCGTCGAAGAGGCCGACCCGCTCGAAGAGCTCGCGACGGTACAGGGCCGCGGCCGCCGACGCCCCCCAGACCTCCTCGACCGGCGACCCGGGATCCGGCGGCCTCTCGCCGTGACCGCGGTTGTCGGCGCTGGCGCCGGCACGCCAGTCGATACCGGCCGAGTCGAGCCGCTCCGGGTCGCGCGCCTGGACCACGACGGTGGCGCAGGCGCCGAGATCCTCCGCTGCGCCGAGGGCTGCCGCGGCCGCCCGGTGCCAGCCGGGGTCGAGACGGACGTCGTCGTTGACCAGAGCCACCGCCGAGACCGCGGGGCCGGCGAGGGCCGCCCGGATGCCGGTGTTGACCGCGGCGGCGAAGCCCTGCCGGCGGGCGTGCCGCAGCACCCGGACATCGGGCCCGCCGGCGAGCCGGCCGCTCACCTCCTCGCCACCACCGTCGTCGACCACCAGCACCTGTGCGAAGGGCAGCACCTGGGCGGCGATCGAGGCCAGGCAGCGCTCGAGCCGAGTCGAGACGCCCAGGGTGGGCACGACCACGGTGGTCACCGCCTGCCACCGAGTCGGTGCGCTCCGGAAGCCTCCCTCGAGCCCATTCATGGTGGCTCCACGGTACGCGTACACTGCGCCAGTGACCAGATCAGATCCGGTCGGGACAGCGGGGGGCTGGCGCCTCGAAGATCTCCACCTCCGCGACCCGTTCGTGCTGGTCGAGCGAGAGGCTCGGCGCTACTGGCTGTACGGGACGACCGACGCGGACCCCTGGCAGGGCCCGGGCACCGGCTTCGACGCCTGGTGGAGCCTCGACCTCGAGACCTGGCGGGGCCCGGTCGCGGCCTTCCGACCACCGCCGGGCTTCTGGGCCGAGAGCAACTTCTGGGCGCCGGAGGTGTGGTTCAACGGCGGCCGCTGGGTGATGCTCGCCACGTTCTTCAGCCGCCGCTCTGGCCGTGGCGTCCAGGCCCTGGTCGCCGACCGGCCCTCCGGGCCCTTCGTCCCGCTTTCGCAGGGCCCGCTGACGCCGCCGGACTGGGAGTGCCTCGACGGCACCCTCCACGTCGATCCTGACGGCGTTCCGTGGCTGGTCTTCTGCCATGAGTGGCTGCAGGTCGACGACGGCCGGATGTGCGCCCTGCCTCTGACGCCCGAGCTCGACCGCGCCGCCGGCGAGCCGGTCGAACTCTTCCGCGCCTCCTCGGCGCCCTGGGTGCGGCCGATCCAGGAGCGGCACCACTTCGTCACCGACGGCCCGTTCCTCCACCGCACCGCAGCCGGCGTCCTGCTCCTGTTGTGGACGAGCAACGGCCGCCGCGGCTACGTGGTCGGCCTGGCCCGGTCGGCGACCGGCGAGCTGCGCGGACCCTGGCAGCACCGGCAGCGGCCCCTGAACCGGGGTGACGGCGGACACTGCATGCTCTTCCACTCTCTCGGCGGCCGCCTGATGATGGCCCTGCACGCACCCAACCGGTCGCCCCTGGAACGTCCCCGACTGCTGAGGGTGGACGAGCTCGAGGACGACCTGCAGCTCACGCCGCGGTCCGCAGCGGGCGGCTGGTGGCGCCGTCTCCGGGCCCGTGTGGCGCCAGGTCGCGGCGACTGGAGCTGACCCGGTCGTCGAGCTCCGCCGGATCCTCGGTTGCCACCGCCCTGAGCACGTCGGGGGCAAGCTCGCGGCGCAGCTCCTCCAGCTTCGACCGCACGATCCCGGCGTTGCCGCGACCCATCAGCAGCAGCTGGCGCTGGACGCGGTCGAGTGACGCGAGCTCGGGATCGGCGAAGGTCCAGGCGACGCCGTTTGACGCCATCTCCGGCTCGACCTCGACCTCCGGGGTCGCGAGCAGGCGGTCGATCGCGAGGGTCAGCTCGCCGCGCAGGGTCTGCGGGACCTGCACCCTGGACGCGTCCAGTGCCGCGAACCGGTCGACGAGCAGGACGTAGCCGC
>CAZKKP010000424.1:0-3908 GCA_964553295.1 uncultured Thermoanaerobaculia bacterium
CAGCCGCGTCCAGAAGGTGCGCGAGGACATGGAGCGGGCCGAGGCCCGCCGACTCCAGCCCTTCTACATCGAGTCGTTCTTCCTGGAGGCCTTCAAGCAGCTCGGCGGCACGGCCAAGCGGCGCGAGCAGGGTCGCTTCGAGGTCACGCACGTGCCGGCGCCGATCCGCAATCGCGACCGCCTGATCGGCGTCGGCGAGCCGGTCCTGCCGCGCTACGAGCGGATCGCGTTCGAGAAGGACCTCATCGCCCCACAGGGGCAGCCCCTCGCTGCGTTCGTGTGCCCGGGCCACCCGCTCCTCGACGCCACTCTCGACCTGACCATCGAGCGCCACCGCGACCTCCTCCGCCGCGGCACGGTGCTCGTCGACGAGCGCGATCTCGGAGCCATGCCCCGGGTGGTCTACTACCTCGAGCACGCGATCCAGGATGCGAGCCAGACCCCCAGCGGCGACCGCCGCACCATCTCGAAGCAGATGCTCTACGTCGAGATCGACGCCGAGGGCGCCGCCCGTCACCTCCACTACGCGCCCTATCTCGACTTCCGCCCGCTCGCGGCGGACGAGCCCTCCATCGAGACGCTTCTCGACCGGCCCGAGTGCGCCTGGATCTCGAGCGCCCTCGAGCAGCAGGCCCAGGGGCACGCCATCGCCAAGGTCGTCCCCGGCCACCTTCAGGAGGTGCGCGACCGCCGGCTCGCCTGGGTCGAGAAGACCAAGGCCGCCGTCAAGGACCGATTGACCAAGGAGATCCACTATTGGGACCACCGTGCCGAGGACCTCAAGCACCAGGAGCAGGCGGGAAGACTGAACGCCCGCCTCAACTCCCGGGAGGCCCGCCGGCGCGCCGACGAGCTCCAGGGCCGCCTCGAGAAGCGGCTCGCCCAGCTCGCCCTCGAGGCGCAGATCTCGGCCCTGCCGCCGGTAGCGCTCGGCGGCATGGTGGTCATCCCGATGGGCCTGCTTCGGGCTGCAGAGGGGAAACCGTCCCACCAGGTCGCCCCGCCAGTTGACACCCAGATAGCCGCCGCCCGGGCGCGGGAGATCGTCATGGAGGTCGAGCGCGCCCTCGGCTTCGAGCCCACCGACCGCGAGACCGAGAAGCTCGGCTACGACGTCGAGAGCCGGGATCCTCGCACCGGAAAGCTCCGCTTCCTCGAGGTCAAGGGCCGCGTCTCCGGCGCCGCCACCATCACCGTCACCAAGAACGAGATCCTCTACTCCCTCAACAAGCCGGACGACTTCATCCTCGCGATCGTCGAGTTCATGCCGGACGGCAGCCACCGGGTGCACTACGTGCGAAGACCCTTCCACAGCGAGCCCGACTTCGGCGCGGCGAGCGTGAACTACGACTTCGACGAGCTGCTCGACCGCGCGGAGGAGCCGAGATGACCGCCAAGCTCGGCGTTTTTGTCAGTTCGGTGCAGAAGGAGCTCGAGGACGAGCGTCTCATCGTCCAGAATCTCGTGAGCACCGACCCCTTCCTCTCGGCGCACTGCGTGCCTGTCCTGTACGAGCTGGAGCCGGCCTCGCCAGATCGGGCGTTCGACGGCTGCCTGAAGGCCCTCGACACCTGCCATGTCTACCTCCTCATTGTGGGTGTCGAGTACGGCACGCGCGTGGGTGACATCTCGATCACGCACGCCGAGTACCGCCGCGCCAAGGAACTGAAGCTGCCCGTTCTCGCCTTCATCAAGGGCGACCGGCGGGTGAAACGTGAGGAGGGAACAGCCGCGCTCCTCGCCGAGCTGGACGCCGACGGCCCGAAGTACAAGCGCTTCGCCAACGTCGTCGAGCTGCAAAAGGAGGTCCGCGCGGCTCTGGTCAAGGCGCTTTCCGATCGGCATCGCATCGCCCCAACCACGGACGAGAACCAGATCGCCGAACAGACCATCGAGGCCACATCGGCCTTCGAGTCGCAGCCACTCACCCGCCTGCGCTGGCAGGACCTCGACCACGCTGTGCTGAGCCGCCTGGTGGCCGCGGCTGAGGAACGGGCCCCGGGCGAGCTTACTCCTGAGGAACTACTGGCAGGGGCCTCGACGCGTGGCCTCGTGTGGTGCGCGGCCGGCAGTGACGAGCACTTCGCCACAGGCGCCGGTATCGTGCTGCTGGCCAAGGACCCCTCGGCGGTCTTTCCCCAGTGCCGCGTCCTGGCCGACGCCTACCGAAGCACGGAGCCCGACGCCGAGCCGCGCGACCAGGAGGACATCCAGGCCCCGATGCCCCTCGCCATCGACCGCGCCATCGCCTTCGTCGACCGCAACACCCGCCACCCCATGCGTGTCGTGGGTCTCAACCGTGTGCGCCTGGACGAGTACCCCCTCGAGGGCCTCCGCGAGGCGCTGGTCAACGCGGTGGCGCACCGCAGGTACGAGGACGCCGGGCGCAAGATCATGCTCGAGGTCTTCTCTGACCGCGTCGTCGTCTCCAGCCCCGGCATGCCGCCGGCGCCGATCACGCTTGCGCGGCTGCGCAGCGGCAAGTACCGGCCCTGCTCGCGCAACCCGGTTCTGGCCCAGTGTCTGTCTTACTTCCACCGCATCGAGGAGCGCGGCAGCGGCTTCCGGCGCATGACCGACCAGATGCTGGACCACGGGCTCGACCCGCCGATGATCGGCACCGACATGGGGTACTTCCAGGTGACCTTCCCAGGTCCGGGCGACGCGGTCGAGCGCATCCGGGTGCCGGAGGGCCGCCTCCTGGTGACCCCAGCGGTGGAAGCACGCCTGAACGAGAGGCAGCGGAGGATCCTCGCGCATGCCCTGGAAAGCGGCTCCGTGACCACGAGATGGTGCATGGAGACCCTTGATGTCGTCAGGGACACCGCGTACCGGGATCTCATGGGACTCGTGGCCCTGGGTCTCCTCGTCCGCACCGGCTCGGGACGAGGAGCCATGTACCTCCCGAGGGAAGGCGCGGCCAGGTGACGGAATCATCCGATAATCGTCCGATGACCGGTCCGAATCATCCGATCCTGGCGGCGATTGCCGCGGTGAGAACGACATGACCCAACAGAGGAAGAAGCTCATCGAGGTGGCGTTGCCGCTGGATGCGATCAACAAGGCGGCGGCGCGGGAGAAGTCGATTCGGCATGGCCATCCGAGCACGTTGCACCTGTGGTGGGCGCGGCGGCCGCTGGCGGCGGCGCGGGCGGTGATCTTCGCGCAGATGGTGGACGACCCCTCGGCGTGCCCGGACCTGTTCCCCACCGAGAAGGCGCAAGAAAAGGAGCGGCAGCGGCTGTTCCGGATCATCGAGGAGCTGGTGCTGTGGGAGAGCACCACCAACGAGGTGGTGCTGCAGCGGGCGCGGGACGAGATCTGGCAGAGCTGGCGGCGGGCCTGCGCCGACAACGCCGACCACCCGCGGGCCAAGGAGCTGTTTGACCGCTACAAACTGCCCGCCTTCCACGATCCCTTCGCCGGCGGTGGCGCGCTGCCGCTCGAGGCGCAGCGCCTCGGGCTCGAGGCCCACGCCTCGGACCTCAACCCGGTGGCGGTGCTGATCAACAAGGCGATGATCGAGATCCCGCCCAAGTTCGCCGGTCGGCCGCCCGTGAACCCCAAGGCCCGCGAGGAGAAGTCCCTCCTTGCCCGGGAGTGGAAGGGCGCCCAGGGTCTGGCCGAGGACGTGCTCGATCGGGGCTTGAAGCTCCTCGCGCGGCGCGTTGCGGGCACGCCGGAGGAGCTGCTGGTGGTGAATCCCAGTGGCTGGACGCGCGACCTGGTGGTCGGCACGCGCATCGCGCGCGCCGTGCCGGCCTTCGGTTGGGCGGTCGCCGGCAGCGCGGACGAGATGGCCGTCACGACGCGCACCGTCGAGACGGACGCGAGCTTGGGACTCAGGCGCGGACAGCTCGCGGTGCACGTCTGCCGCAGCACCGGGCGCCTTTTGGAGCTCTGCTCCA
>CAZKKP010000425.1:0-3905 GCA_964553295.1 uncultured Thermoanaerobaculia bacterium
AGCTGGTGGCAGGAGGAAGTCTCGGCGAGCGGCCTCGAGCATGAGCTCGACCGGGTCCTCGACCATCTGCGACCCTTTGCGACGGCCCTCGGCGACGAGATCGTCGTCACCGTGGCCGGTGGGGCCCTCGAGGAGGGCGCCTCGCCGCTGGTGCTCGCCAACCTCGACGATCCCGACCGCTTCCGCGCCCTCCTCGAGGCCGAGCTGGCACGGTTGGCGGACGCCGGCGCCGTGCGCGAGGCCGCCCTCGTCGACGATCCCGCAGACCCCGCCGGAGCGACCGCCGAGCTGCTGGTCTGGATCACCGGGGACCTGGTCGCCGTCGCCGGCGACCGCGACGCCCTCATCGCCCTGGCCGGGCGACTCGCCGGTCGCGGCGACGGCGGCTTCCCTGCCACCGTCCTCGGCGCCCGGCTCGGCGAGCGCTACGCCGAGGGCGCCGCCTGGCTGGTGGGTCTCGACCTCGAGGCGGTCCTCGCCGGGGCCGCGGCGCCCGGCAGCGACCCCGATCTCCTGGCGGTCCTCGGCGTCACCGACGCCACCACCCTGGTGCTCGAACGCCATCGTCTGGGCGACGCCGCCACCACCACCGGCGAGCTCGGTTTCTCCGGCCCGCGGCGGGGCATCGCCGCCTGGCTCGCCTCGCCCGCCCCGCTGGGCAGCCTCGGCTACGTCTCGGCCGATGCCACGCTGGCCGTCGCCGCGGTCACCCGTGATGCCGCCGACATGCTCGACGACCTGCTGGGCGTGCTCGAGCGCGGCGACGGCGGCGCCCTCGAAGCCCTTCAGCAGCTGCAGCACGCCAGCGGCCTCGACCTGCGCGCCGACCTCGCCGTCGCCCTCGGCGGTGAGGGGGTGCTCGCCCTGGACGGCCCGGTGCTCCCGACACTCTCCTGGAAGGTGGTGCTCGAGGTGTACGATCCGTCGGCCGTCCGATCGACCCTCGAGCGGGCGGTCGAGCGAGCCGACGCCGCCCTTCGCGATGAAGGCCGACCGGGCCTCGAGCTCACCCGGATGGTCGTCGGCGGCCGCGAGCTGACCACCGTCGAGCACACGGCTAGCGGCCTGCAGGTCGTCCTCACGATCCACGACGGATACCTGGTGGCGGCGCCGAGCCGGGCGCTGGTCGAGAGGGCGCTGGCGATCCGCGCCTCCGGCCTCGGCCTGGCCAGCTCGGGCAGGCTGCGCGCCCTGCTCCCGGACAACCGCTTCGCCGACTGCTCGGCGCTCATTTACCAGAACCTCGGCGCCCTTCTCGACAGCCTGCCGGAGTCGGCGACCACGGCGCTGCCGGCAGAGATCGCGGCCATCGTCTCCACCGGCGCCGAGCCCGGCCTGCTCTGTGCCTACGGGCTCGACGACCGGATCGCCCTCGCCGGCGCCGGCGGCGGGCTGGCCGCGGCCGATCCGCTGCTCGCCCTCGTGGGCCTCGCCGACCCGGAGCGTGGCGTCCGACGCCAATCTGCCGACGAAGCGCTATCATCCGCCGAATGAGCTTACCCGCGGCGGTTGCCTCGCCAGCGCTGATCGAGCTCGACGGGCTGTCCGTCGAGCTCGCCCGTCGAGCCGTCCTGGTCGACCTCCGGGCGTCGCTTTCCGGGCGCGCCATCGGGCTGCTCGGCCCCAACGGCGCCGGCAAGACCACGCTGCTGCGCACGCTGCTCGGCTTCTACCGTCCCTCCTCGGGTGACGCGGTCGTGCTCGGCCGGAAGCTGTCGAACGAGGGCCGGCGGATCCGCGAGATCGTCGGCTACATGCCGGAGAGCGACGCCCACATCGGCCACCTCAGCGCCGTCCGTTTCGTCCGCCTGATGGCCGAGCTCAGCGGCCTGCCGCCCCAGCCGGCCCTCGAACGAGCCCACGAAGCGCTCTTCTACGTCGGGCTCGGCGAGGCCCGGTACCGCCAGCTCGGCACCTTCTCGACCGGCATGAAGCAGCTCGTCAAGCTCGCCCAGGCCCTGGTCCACGGCCCCGAGCTGCTGATGCTCGACGAGCCCACCAACGGCCTCGACCCGCCGGCCCGCCAGCGCATGCTGGACCTGGTGTGCGAGATCCGCGACCGTGGCGAGACCAGAGTGCTGCTGTCGTCGCACCTGCTCAAGGACGTCGAGTCGGTGTGCGACGAGGTGATCATCCTGAAGCGGGGACGGGTCGCTGCCGCCCGTAACCTGTTCGAGGAACGACGGGCCAACCGCGCCTTCGTCGAGCTGGAGCTCGGCAGCGACAGCCCAGAGCTGGTCGAGGACCTGCAGGCCCTCGGGTGCACACTGGCGGCGCCCGGAGGCCGCCGCCTCAAGGTCGTCATGCCCGACGGTGTGACGAGCCGCGACCTGCTCGCGGCGGCGCTCGCACGCCGCGTCGTGGTGCGCCGCCTCGACTGCCAGCGCGACTCGCTGCAGGACCTCTTCCTGCGCGCCATGGAGGACGGCGATGTCGGTGTATGAGCGGTCCTGGCGGCGCTGGGCCGGCCGCCCCACCCCACTGGGCACGCGTTTCCTCGTGATCACCCGCTATGCCCTCGGCGAGGCCTTCGCGTCGCGACTGTTCGTCGCCTTCTACGTCCTGTGCACCCTCCCCACCGCGGTCGGCCTGCTGTTCATCTACCTCGCCAACAACGTCGAGCTGCTCCAGCGTCTCGGCCTGACCGGCGAGCTCAGCGCTGGCCTGACCGTCGCCTTCTTCCGGGTGCTCTTCGGCTGGCAGGCGGTCCCGGCCTTCTTCCTGGCGGTCATCGTCTCCCCCGGGCTGGTGTCCCCGGACCTCAAGGACAACGCCCTGTCGCTGTATCTCAGCCGGCCGATCGACCGACCGGGCTACGTCCTCGGCAAGATGGCGGTGCTCGCCGCGCTGCTGTCCCCGGTCACCTGGATCGCCGGGCTGGCGGCCCTCGGCCTGCAGTCGGCCCTGGCCGGAGGCGCCTGGTGGCGGTCCAATCTGCGCATCGGCGTCGCTTACGTCGTCGGCCATCTCGCATGGATCGTCGTGATCTCGCTGGTGACGCTGGCGATCTCGGCCTGGGTCCGGCACCGGCCGGTGGCCCGCGGCGCCCTGTTCGGCCTGTTCTTCGTGCTCGGCGCGGTGGCGGCGACGGTGAACGGCACCACGGGGACCTCCTGGGGCGACCTGGTCAACCTGCCCCGGGCCATGTACATCGTGACCATCGGCATGTTCGACCCGGGCGCGGTCAGCGGCCTGCCGGCGCCCGCCGCCTGGCTGTCGCTCGCGGTCTTCTCCGGCCTCAGCATCGCCCTGCTTGCCGCCAAGCTGCGGGCGCACGAGGTGGTGCGATGAACGTCGACCACGTCGTGCTCACCGACGTCTCGAAGTTCTACGGCGAGGTTCTCGGAGTCAACCGGGTCAGCCTCGACCTACCGCCCGGCCTGACCGGCCTGGTCGGCCCCAACGGCGCCGGCAAGTCCACCCTGATGCACCTGGTGACGGGTCTGCTGCGGCCGAGCCGCGGCACCGTCTCGGTGCTCGGCATCTCCCCGGAGCGACCCGACGAGCTCTTCCGGGTGGTCGGCTACTGCACCCAGTACGACACCTTTCCTGTCGGCGTCACCGGTTTCGCCTTCCTCCGCCACGCCCTGAGGCTGCACGGGCTCGACCGCACCTCGGCCGACGATCGGGCGTGGCAGGCGATCGAGCGCGTCGGCCTCACCGACGCGGCCGAGCGCCGCATCGCCGGCTACTCCAAGGGCATGCGACAGCGCATCAAGCTCGCCCACGCCCTGTGCCACGGGCCCCGGGTGCTGGTGCTCGACGAGCCGCTCAACGGCCTCGACCCGATGGCCCGGGCCGAGGTGATCGGACTCTTCCGCGAGCTCGCCGACGACGGACGCCACGTCATCGTCTCGAGCCACATTCTGCACGAGGTCGACGCGATCTCCGACACCATCGTCATG
>CAZKKP010000426.1:0-3898 GCA_964553295.1 uncultured Thermoanaerobaculia bacterium
CACGCCAGGCAAATCCTCGGATCCTAAAGCCTGGGGCACCCGAAAATACCTGTTCATCGAGAAGGACCCGACCTTCGCCGACGAGCTCAGAAAGACGCTCCAGTCCCGCCCAGGCATTGATGCCAGAGCCACGATCGTGCAGGGCGATGCGAACACCGTTCCCGTTGATTGGGCAGCCCGCACGAACTGGCGCACGCACCGCGCCGTGGTGTTTCTCGACCCCTATGGGATGCAGGTGGAGTGGCGAACTCTCGAAGCTCTCGCGGACACCAACGGGGTCGACCTGTGGTTGCTCTTCCCTCTCGGCCAGGGAGTCAACCGCCTTCTGACGAGGAAGGGCCCGCCGTCGGGAGCGTGGGGAGATCGACTCACCACGATGTTCGGCACCGACGAGTGGCGATCTGCCTTCTATCGCGCTTCAGGCCAGGGCAAACTGTTCGACGACGAACCGGTCATGGAAAAGATAGCCTCGGCGGAGGCGATCTCGCAGTTCTTCCTGGACCGGCTGGCTTCAATCTTCGAGGGAGTGGCGCCGAAACCACTGGTACTCTTGAACTCCAAGCGGAGCCCGATCTTCATCCTGTGCTTCGCCGCCGCGAACAAGAAGGGGGCACCAACGGCGGTGAAGATCGCCCGCGACCTTCTCGAGGAGTAACAATGGCAACGCGCTCATCCATCGAGTGGACGGACATGACGTGGAACCCGGTGACGGGCTGCACCAAGGTGAGCACTGGGTGCAAGAACTGCTATGCCGAGCGGATGGCGCTGCGCCTTCAGGCGATGGGGCAGGAGCGATATGCTCGGGGTTTCTCGCTGACGCTCCACTGGGATCTCGTCGACCTGCCGTTCAGCTGGGCAAAGCCTCGCAGGGTGTTTATCAACTCGATGAGCGACCTCTTCCACCCCGACGTCCCGGACGAGTTCATCCAGAAGGTCTTTCACACCATGAGCGAGTGTCCCGCGCATCAGTTCCAGCTACTGACCAAGCGCAGCGAGCGCCTCCGTCTGCTGGCGCCCACACTGCCGTGGACCTTGAACATCTGGGCCGGCGTGAGCGTGGAGAACGATTCGGTCGCACACCGCATCGATGACCTTCGGGGCGTTCCCGCGGCCGTTCGATTCCTGTCCTGCGAGCCACTGCTGGGCCCGCTCATCTCCCTCGACCTCCAGGGTATCGATTGGGTGATCGTCGGCGGCGAGTCCGGCCCCGGAGCCAGGCCGATGCACCGGGCGTGGGTCGAGTCGGTTCTCGAGCAGTGCCGGTCCACCGGCGTTCCGTTCTTTTTCAAGCAGTGGGGCGGGCGCCACAAGGCGAAAGCCGGCCGCGAGCTCCACGGGAGGACCTACGACGATCTTCCCGCGCCGAGAGTGAGGCAGCCCCGAGCCCTCGCTGCGGTGTCGTGAGAATCCTCGTCAAGCTCCTTTCCTCCAACACCTTCAAACCGGGGCTGTGGCCCCTCCGCAGCCCGGCGCTACCTTGGAAACCACACGTGTTCGTTGGCGTCTTTGCCGGTGAGGCATGGCTCGGAGCATCGCAGGGCGCGCTCCTTTGGCCGCCCCGTAACGTGTTACATCGTCTGTGCCTCTGTGCCTCTGTGCCTCTGTGGTTCAACACTCCGCCGGTTCGAAGGCGGCGGCGAGGAGGGCGGGGAGGATCTCGCCGGAGGGGCCGCGGAGGGACCAGCGGGCGCGGGAGGTCAGCGGCGTCGGGTCGGGGTTGACCTCGAGCAGGGCGGCGCCGCCGGTCAGCGCCTCGTAGGGCAGCGACGCCGCCGGGTAGACCAGCGACGACGTCCCCGCGGAGATGAACAGGTCCGCCTGGCGGCTCTCCCGGGCGGCGCGGGCGAGGGTGTCGGCCGGCAGAGCCTCGCCGAACCAGACCACGTCCGGCCGCAGCAGACCGCCGCAGAGGCCGCAGCGGGGAACGCCGCCGGCCAGGTCGACCGGGGCGTCACTCGGTGCGCCACAGCCGAAGCACACCGTGCGCGTGATGTTGCCGTGCAGCTCGAGGACCTCGCGGCTGCCCGCTCGCTGGTGCAGCGAGTCGACGTTCTGGGTCACCAGGACGAGGTGCGGCACCCGCCCCTCGAGCGCGACCAGGGCCCGGTGGCCGGGGTTGGGCTGAGCCTTGGCCACCAGCTCCCGCCGCCACAGGTACCACCGCCAGACCAGCTCGGGGTCGTCCCGGAACGCCTCGGGCGTCGCCAGCTGCGCCGGGTCGTACTGCGCCCACAGCCCGGTCTGCGCGTCCCGGAAGGTCGGCACCCCGCTCTCCGCCGACACCCCGGCTCCGGTCAGCACCACCACCCGCTCGGCCGAGCGGAGCACGTCGACGAGGTCGGCGGAAATCGCGAAAGGAGAACTCATCGGAGCAGTGTAGGACGGACGGCGCCTGCGGAGAACCCGGTCCGCACCCGGTGGCCACGAGATCCGGCACGAGTGAAGGCGCGAACGAGTGCGTGACGCCTGACCCACACGGGCCTGGACGCGCCCGTCGCGCCGTCGCCGCGCCCTGCGGCGGCAGCGCCCGCTGCTGCCCGCCGCCGACCCTTGACAGGGCCGCTCCCCGGCTGCTAGAACAGCCGGCGTCATGGGGAACCTCCTCCCGACCGCCGCCGTCATGTGCCTGGCCATGGCCATGCCCATGCCCGCGCTGCGGGTCGGGAACGGTGACACGACGATCTAACCCCACGTCGAGCACGATCCTCCGACCCGCAGCCCACCGGCTGCGGGGCTTTCGTTGTCGGGTCCGACCACAAGGAGACAGCCCATGAGCCAGAGACAGCGAATGCGTCGCTCCGAGAAGCCCCGGATCTTCATCACGACCACCCACCGGATCCGATCTCGAGGAGCACCAGAGCATGACCAGCGAAAGCCGCGACTACCGTTTTGAGACCCTGCAGATCCACGCCGGACAGGCGCCCGCCCCGGGCAGCAACGCCCGCGCCGTCCCGATCTACCAGACCACCTCCTTCACCTTCGACTCCTCAGAGCACGGCGCCGACCTCTTCGCCTTGCGCCGTGTCGGCAACATCTACAGCCGCATCTCCAACCCGACCACCGAGGTCTTCGAACGCCGGGTGGCGGCGCTCGAGGGGGGTCTCGCTGCGGTCGCGACCGCCAGCGGCCAGGCGGCCCAGCTGCTCGCCCTGACGACCCTCGCCGAGGCCGGCGACCAGGTCGTGGCCACCTCGAGTCTGTACGGCGGCACCTACAACCAGCTCAAGGTCGCCCTGCCACGGCTCGGCGTCGACGTCCGCTTCGTCGACGGTGACGACGCGGCGGCCTTCGCGCCGGCGATCTCGAGCCGCACCCGGGCGCTCTACGTCGAGACGATCGGCAACCCGCGCTTCAACGTCCCCGACCTCGAGGCCCTCGCCGATCTCGCCCACCACCACGGCATACCGCTCGTCGTCGACAACACCTTCGGCTGCTGCGGCCGACTGTGCCGGCCGATCGAGCACGGCGCCGACATCGTCGTCGCCTCGGCGACCAAGTGGATCGGCGGTCACGGCAGCTCCCTCGGCGGAGTCCTCGTCGACTCGGGCCGCTTCGACTGGTCGAGCGGCCGCTTCCCCTCCTTCAGCGAGCCCTCCCCCGGCTACCATGGGCTGGTGTTCGCCGAGGCCTTCGGACCGACGAGCCCCTTCGGCAACATCGCGTTCGCCGCCCGCGCCCGCCTCGAGGGCCTGCGCGACCTCGGCCCGTGCCTGTCGCCGTTCAACGCCTTCCTGCTCCTGCAGGGCCTGGAGACCCTGTCGCTGAGGGTCGACCGCCACGCCGCCAATGCGCTGGCGCTGGCGCGCTGGCTGGAGGCGCGGCCGGAGGTCGCCTGGGTGAGCTACCCGGGCCTCGAGCACCACCCGGCCCACGCCCGCGCCCGCCGCTACTTGAGGAA
>CAZKKP010000427.1:0-3871 GCA_964553295.1 uncultured Thermoanaerobaculia bacterium
GTCCTGCGCCATCTCGGCGAGACCGACTGGGACCCCGCCACGATCTACAGGAACCCGTTCAAGCTGCGCGACGTGGGCATCGCCCCGGTGGTCAGCCGCACCCAGGGCGTGGACCGGTATGCACGAGTCGCCGGAGAGGGCGAAGGTCATGCTCACGCCCACTTCTTCTGCGAGCGTTGACGAGGCCTACACCGACTTCCTCTACAGCTACAAGGCGGTCGCCCAGAACCCGAGCCGCGACGTGCGGCTGGTCGGTCGGCTTCGCTTCTGATCTGATGCCTCGAAGCGGAGGACGTGATCAGGTTATCGATCATTGATGACGGAGACCGGGCGAGGGGGCTCAGGCGGTGGCCTTGCCGCGGACGGTGGAGAGGCCGCCGTCGATGCCGATGACCTGGCCGGTGACCCACGAGCTTTCCGGGCCGAGCAGCCAGGCGATGACGCCTGCGACCTCCTCGGGCCGGCCGATGCGGCCGAGCGGGTGCATCCCCACGGAGGCTCTGAGCATCAGTGGGTTGCCGGTGACGGCGGCGGACATCGGGGTGTCGACCAGGCCCGGAGCGACGGCGTTGACCCGGATGCCGCGGCCGGCGTAGGTAGCGGCCGCTGACAGCGCCAGACCGACCACGCCCGCCTTGGCGGCCGCGATCGCCTCGTGGTTGGCCAGACCGACCCGGGCCGCCGCCGAGGCCATCAGGACGATCGAGCCGCCGCTCTTCGTCATCGCCCTGGCGCCGGCGCGCACGGCGGCGAAAGCCGTGTCGAGGTTTGCGCGGATCGTCTCGCGCCACTCCTCTGGCCTGGTGGCATGCGCCGACTTGAGCAGGATCGAGCCGGCGCAGTTGACCAGGCCGTCGACCCGGCCGTGGCGCTCGACGGCGGTGCGCAGAAGGGTGTCCACCGCCTCGACGTCGGCCGCGTCGAGGCTCTCGGCGTGGGCGCCGCCAAGCTCGGCAGCCAGGCCGTCGAGGCGCTGCCGATCGCGCGCCGCCAGGACGAGCTCGGCGCCCTGCCGATGCAGATCGCGACACACCGCCGCGCCGATCCCGCCGGTCGCGCCGAGCACGACGTAGACCTTGCTCTCTGCCATGATGCCTCCCGTGAGCCGAACCCTTCCGAGCGCCGGCCCTGACGGCTAGCGGAATCGTCGCCCTGGGCATTCCTGGCGACGGCAAGGCTCGTGCCCGTCTCTGTCGTGCCTGGAGCGATTCTGTCGCATGAGAGGTGTCCACCACCATGAGCACGTCCTCGAGCCCCTTCGCGAGCGACCTCTCCGCCCGGAGGAGCGAGCCCGCCGGCCGGCGAGCGGCCGGCTCTTCCCACGTCCTCCTCGCCAGCCACCACCAGGGCGTCGGACTGACCGCTCTGCCGGGCGACGACGAACCCCCTGTCACAGTCTCCAGCGCAGGCCGCCGGTGAAGCGGCGGCCGGGGGCGGGGTAGCCGGCGACCTCCTGATAGCTCTCGTCGGCGAGGTTGCGCACCCTCAGGAGCAGCTCCAGGCCGTCGAGCACGGCCCAGGACAGGGACAGGTCGCCGGTGAGGTGGCTGCCGAGCTCGACGCGCTGGAGACTGACCGCGTCGACGTCGGGCCGCGAGCCGACCCAGAGTGCGCTGATCGCGCCCCGTAGGCGCTCGCCGAGGGCGCCGTGCAGGGTCCAGGAGGCGGACCACTCCGGGCGTCGCAGCAGCTCGAGGCCGTCCACGTCCTCGGTGTCGAGCCAGGTGAGCTGTGCCAGGGACAGCAGCCGCCCGCTGAGCGGGGCCTCCCAGGACAGCTCGGCGCCGAGGATGTCGGCCTCGGCCACGTTGGCGAAGGCGAAGGAGGCGTTGTCGTAGACGATGAGGTTGTCGATCGAGGTGGCGAACACGGTGGCCTGCAGACGGTAGGCGCCGAACAAGCCGGTCACCCCGGCCTCCACCGACTCGGATCGCTCGGCCTCGAGCTCCGGGTTGCCGAAGAAGGGGTAGTAGAGCTCGCCGACCGACGGCTGACGGAAGGCCCGGCCGTAGCCGGCCCGCAGCTCGAGGCCGGAGGTCGCCTGCCACCCGACGGACGCCCGGGGCGACAGCTCGGCGCCCCACTCGTCGGCGTCGTCCCAGCGCAGCCCCGCAAGCACGACGACGCCGTTGCGCGGGCGCCACACGTCCTGCATGAAGAGGCTGGTCACCGCGGTGGTGGCGCCCTCGAGGTTGACGCCGTAGCTCGATGAATCGCTGACCTCTTCCTCGCGCCACTCGCCGCCCCAGCTGAGCTGGTGGCCGGCAATGCGGTGGTGGCTGGCAAGTCGTGCCTGGGTGGTGTCGGCCTCGGTGCTCGACTCGGTGAAGCCGAAGGGGTCGTCCGGGTCGCGGAAGGCGACGTCCCGCTCGACCTGCGAGGCGACCAGCTCCAGCTCCCATCCCTCGGCCGGTGTGACGCGCAGCGGCAGCGCGATCAGCCGCTGCTCGGTCTGCTGCCGCCGGTTGGGCGTCAGGCTGCCGGGGCTGGAGTAGGGGATGCCGAGGTCGGCCTCGAGGTCCTGCACCAGCACCGCCAGCCGGTGGCCCGTGCCCCAGCTCCAGCCGGCGTCGAGTAGCATCTGGGTAGTGGCGAAGTCGCTGTTGGGCAGCTCGCCCTCGCCCTCCCGGTCGAAGCCGGAGGCGTAGAGGTCGAAGCCGCCGCCCGCCCAGCCCACGGCGCCCTCGAGCCGTCGCCAGCCGTCATCGCCGCCCTCGCCGAGCAGCGACGCCGTGACGCCGTCGACGCCGCGGGCGGGTACCACGTTGACGACGCCGCCGAGGGCGTCTGAGCCCCAAAGGGCCGAGAACGGCCCCCGCGCTACCTCGACCCGCTCGATCCCGGCCGTCGGCAGCAGGCTCCAGTCGTAGCCGGCGAAGTAGGGCGAGTTGAGGCGCACCCCGTCGAACATCGCCAGGGTGTGGTCGGACTCGGTGCCGCGGGTGAACACCGAGGTCGCCGAGCCCTCGCCGCCGGCGCGCATCACGGTGAGGCCGGGGACCCGCCGCAGCAGGTCGTCGAGGGACTCCTCCTGGGAGTCGTCGATCTCGTCCCGGTGGAGGACCGTGATCGCCAGCGGAACCTCGTCGGCGGACGCCTCGATCCCGGTGGCGGTGACGGTGATCTGGTCGGAGAAGGTGGTGTGTTGGGCGAAGGAGAGAACCGTGGGCACGATCGCGAGGCACGCCGAGAGCATGCCGACGCACAGACTCCGAGAACGCATACGAAACCTCCCGTTTCCTTGCGGGACGGCAGGTCTCCTGGCTCCCGGATCAACCGGCCGCGTTCACCTTCCCAATGGCCCGACCCTTCAGATCTGCGGCCATCAGTGGCTGGGCTCGAAGCCCCAGAACGGACCGTCCCCGGTCACAGTGGCGGGGGCCGCGCCGGTCTCTCACCGGCTTCCCTCGAGGCGCCTACGGCGACCGTCCCGTGGTCCACGCTACTCCCGCGGGTGTGCCGAGTCAACCGACATCGTGAGCCTTGTGCTCTCGGCGGCACGGCCGATCGAACCGTCGACGGCTGCCCGGCTTGGCGGTCGGCCAGAAGAAGGGGAACCGCCCGGGTCGTCATTGGTTTCACCCGAAAGGGGGATCGATGGCAGGGCAGGATTCCGGCGGGTCTATCCGGCGCGGCCGGTGGAAGCTCGACGGACGATCTCCGCGCGCAGCCGCCGGTCGCTGCCGTGTTGCTGTGTGGCTCGATCCCGGAGCTGGCGCAGGAGCACCTCTGTGGCCACCCGTGCGACCTCCGTGATCGGTTGGCGGACGGTGGTCAGCGGAGGCCAGGCGAAGCGCGAGCTCGAGGTGTCGTCGAAGCCGGCCACCGAAAGGTCGCGGGGGATCTCGAGCCGGAGCTCGTGGGCAGCGGT
>CAZKKP010000428.1:0-3870 GCA_964553295.1 uncultured Thermoanaerobaculia bacterium
GTGGGGTGCGGCGCCGCCGTAGGTGTCGACGATGATCTTGCGCCCGGTCAGGCCGCAGTCGGCCTTCGGCCCGCCGTCTTCGAAGCGGCCGGTCGGGTTGATGTGGACCACGGTGCCGGCGTCGAGGAGCTCTGCGGGCAGCGCCGCCTCGATCACCTCCCGGCGGATCGCGGCATGCAGGTCGGCGGTGGCGACCGAGGGCTCGTGGTGGCTCGACACCACCACCGTCGCCAGGCGGTGCGGTCGGCCGTGGCGGTACTCGACGGTCACCTGGGACTTGCCGTCCGGTCGCAGCCAGGGCAGGGCGCCGGTACGGCGGACCTCGGCCAGCCGCCGGGTGAGCCGGTGGGCCATGGCGATGGCCGCGGGCATCAGCTCCGGGGTCTCGTCGCAGGCATAGCCGAACATCAGACCCTGGTCGCCGGCCCCGCCCGAGTCGACTCCGACCGCGATGTCGGGCGCCTGGGCGTCGAGCAGCACCTGGATGCGGCAGCCGTCGGCGTCGAAGCCGTCGCCCGGGCGGTCGTAGCCGATCTCGCGGATCGTCCGGCGGGCGACGGCCGCGGCGTCGACCGTCGCCTTCGAGGTGATCTCGCCGGCGATGACGACAGCATCCGTCGTCACCAGCGTCTCGCAGGCTACCCTGGCCGCCGGATCCTGGGCGAGATGGGCGTCGAGGATCGCGTCGGAGATCTGATCGGCCACCTTGTCGGGGTGGCCTTCGGTGACCGACTCTGAGGTGAAGAGCACCGGGAAGGAGTTCCCGGCAAGGTCGGCCATGGCGTTGCGGAATACCGTCTCGGACATCTGGACCTCCTCGTGTGGGGCGACGAAGAGGCGGCTCCGAGATGGCGACGGCCCGTCACGGTGGCGCGACGGGCCGGGGAACGCGGGTCGTTCTTCTGTCGCGCTTTAGCGGATGTGTTCGGCGCTCGCAAGCTGCGACGTCAAATCAGCGCCACCGCCACTGTAGCGCGGTCCGGAGTCGACGTAAAGCCTCCTCAGCCGGGCAGCACGGCCTCCACTGCCTGGACGAGCTCGGGCGCCAGCGGCTCGACGGCGGGCTCGAAGCGCCGCACCACCCGACCTTCGGGGTCGACCAGGAACTTGGTGAAGTTCCAGCGGATCTCGCCGCGGATGCCTTCCGGGGTCTGCTCGGTGAGCGCCACGTACAGCGGGATCTTCTCGTCGCCCTTGACGTGCGACCGCTCCATGAGCGGAAAGGAGACGTCGAAGCTCGAGTCGCAGAAGTTGCGGATCTCCTTCGCCGTCTCGAACTCCTGGTTGGCGAAGTCGGGGCTGGGCACGCCGATGACCACCAGGCCGCGGTCACGGTACTGCCGGTGGAGCTTCTCCAGCCCGGCGTATTGCTTGGTGTAGCCGCACTTGGAAGCGGTGTTGACGATCAGGACAGCCTTGCCGCGGAGAGCGGCGAGGTCGAGGGACTCGCCCTCGAGGCTGGCGAGCTTGTGGTCGATCACGAGATCCCCCTTTGGCGGTGTTCCGGCAACCGCGGCGATCGCGGCGGTGAGTGACAGCAGGCAGGAAGCAATGACGAGTGAACGCATGAGCACCTCCGTCCCGGCAACGGAGGGCAGGGAGAGCCCTATTCCCGAAGGCGGTGAGGTCAGTACACCCGGCGGCGGAAATCACGAAGCGGCACGCAGGCACAGAGATCCACCGAGGCATCGGATGGTGTTGCGGGCGGTGGGAGGCGATACCATGGGGCCGGGAGGTTCAGACGCCATGCCACGCGCGACCGCTGCCCGGCTGCTGGTCCGAGCGCTCCAGGACGAGGGTGTCCGCCGGACCTTCGGCATCCCGGGGACCCACAACATCGAGCTGTATGACGAGCTCGCCCGGGCGCACGGCATCGAGCCGGTGCTGGTGACCGACGAGCAGGCGGCGTCGTTCCTCGCCGACGGCCACTCCCGCACCTCGACGAGCGTCGGGGTGCTCAACCTCGTGCCGGGCGCCGGTGTCAGCCACGCCCTGTCGGGGATCGCCGAGGCCTGGATGGACCAGGTTCCGATGGTCGTGATCGCCTGCGGCATTCGCAGCGACACCGGAACCTCGTTTCAGCTCCACGACGTCGACCAGCTCGCGATGCTCCGCCCGGTCACCAAGGATGCGGTGCGGGCCGCAGTCGCCGACGAGGTGTACCCGGCGGTGCGCCGCGCGTTCCAGCTGGCCCGTCGACCGCCCTGCGGTCCGGTGGCGGTGGAGATCCCGGCAGAGCTGCTGCTCCTCGGACAGCACGCAGAAGAGCCCCGATGGTCGCCCGAGCCCGAGCTGCCGGCCCTGCCGGATCCGGACCTGGTCGAGCAGGCGGTGGGGCTGCTCTCCGAGTCGGCAAGCCCCGCGCTCTACGTCGGCGCCGGCGCCGCCGGCGCGGCGCCGCTGCTGGCCGAGCTTGCCGAGCGCCTCGGAGCGCCGGTGACCACGACCTTCAGCGGCAAGGGCGTCTTCCCGGAGCATCACCCGCTGTGGCTGTGGAACGGCTTCGGCGCCCAGGCGCCGCCCTTCGTCCGTCGCGTGATGGCGCCCTGCGACGGGCTGCTGGCCATCGGCTGCCGCTTCGCCGAGGTCGCCACCGGCTCCTACGGCCTGCGTCCGCCGGAGCGGCTCATCCATGTCGACGTCGACCCCGGGGTCTTTCACCGCAACTTCCCGGCGGCGCTCGCGGTACCGGCGGACGCCGCGCTGTTCGTCGAAGCCCTGCTCGAGCGCCTCCCGACGGGCCGGCCGTGGCGCAAGCTCGCGGAGCGGATCGGCGACGGTCACCGCCGTCTTGCCGAGATGCGCCGCCGCCGCGCGTCGAAGGACCGGGTGAGCCCGGCGGCCCTGTTCGAGGTTCTGCAACGTCACGCCCGGCCGGACGCGGTGTACTCGGTCGACAGCGGCAACGGCCTGTTCCTCGCCATGGAGCACCTACGGCTCGACGGTCCGGGGAGGTTCATCGGCCCGGTCGACTACTCGTGCATGGGCTACTCGGTTCCCGCTGCCATCGGCGCCGCCTTCGCGAGCCCCGGGCGGGAGGTGATCGCCCTGCCCGGAGACGGCGCGCTGCTGATGACCGGGCTCGAGCTCCTGACCGCCGCGACCCACCGCACGGCGCCGGCGGTGTTCGTGCTCGCCGACGGCAAGCTCGGCCAGATCGCCCAGTTCCAGAGGATCCCCCTCGCCCGAGAGACCTGCAGCGTCCTGCCGAAGGTCGACCTGGAGGCGCTCGCGACGGCGGTGGGCTGTCGGTACTTCAGAGTGCTCAGGGACTCCGAGCTCGAGGGCGTCGTCCCGGCGGCGCTGCGGTCGAGCCGAGGCGGGGTTCCGGCGCTGGTCGAGGTCGCGATCGACTACTCGGTGAAGACCTTCTTCACCCGTGGAGTGGTCGTGACCAACTTCTGGCGCTTCCCCTGGAGTGACCGGCTGCGGCTGCTCGGCCGCGCTCTCGGCCGACGGCTGATGCCCTGAAGGACGGCGGTTCGCCGCGTGAAGGCACGTTGCAGGACCCTGGAGCCTGGCCTCGAGAGATTGGAGCTTGATCTCCATTGCCGAACGGCCGTTTCGAGGCTGGGGCCAGCAGGTGTGGTCGCGAAGGGTTGGCACGTCCATTGCAACTCAGTTTCATCGTCCGAAGCGCGCGCATTCCGGGCACGACGTCGACCGGCGGGACCAAGGTCCGTACATGATCGAGAATGAAAAGGAGTATGACGATGGCAAACCTGAGCCGTGGTGAGCTGAACGACCTCCTGGCGGGCTTCGCCGCCAAGAACGAGAAGTACCGTGACGCCCTGCTGAAGGACCCCAAGGACGTGATCGAGCGCCAGCTCAACAACAAGCTGCCCGAGAGCCTGAGCGTGCGGGTCATCC
>CAZKKP010000429.1:0-3866 GCA_964553295.1 uncultured Thermoanaerobaculia bacterium
CGTCGCCGCCGTCGCCCCGGCGAAGAGGCGCCGCCGCCGCAAGCCCAAGACGGCCCCGCCACCGACCGGAGAGTGATCGGCGACCGCTGCGGCGGACGGCCGCCGTTCCCTCGCGCTGCGGTTCGCGCTACCCTGACGCGGTCCGGAAGGCCCCGAGCGGGCGGACCGGCTCGGAGGTGTGACCATGGCCGTGCCCCTGCTCGACCTGACCCGCCAGTACGCCAGCCTGCGCAATGAGGTGCGGGCGGTGCTCGAGTCCGTCTGCGACAGCCAGCGCTTCATCCTCGGCCCCGAGGTCGAGGCCTTCGAGCGCGAGACGGCCGGCTGGCTCGGCGCGCGGCATGCCGTCGGCATCAGCTCCGGCACCGACGCGCTGCTGATCGCCCTGATGGCCCTCGGCGTCGGCCGCGACGACGAGGTCGTCGTCCCGACCTTCACCTTTTTCGCCACCGCCGGGGTGGTGGCACGGCTCGGCGCTCGGCCGGTGTTCGTGGACGTCGACCCGGTGGACTACTGCATGGACCCGGCGCAGCTGGCGGCGAAGATCGGCCCGCGCACCAGGGCGGTCATGCCGGTCCACCTTTTCGGCCAGGCGGCAGACCTCGACGGGATCCGCGCCGCGGCGAGCGGAGTGCCGGTGCTCGAGGACTGCGCCCAGTCCTGGGGGGCGACCTTCGCCGGTCGCCAGACCGGGACCGTCGGTGCGATTGGCGCCTTCTCCTTCTTCCCATCCAAGAACCTCGGCGGCTTCGGCGACGGCGGCCTGGTGACCACCGATGACGAGGGCATTGCCGCCGTGCTGCGCGAGCTGCGAATGCACGGCCAGTCCGGCGCCTACCTGCACCCGACGGTCGGCGGCAACTTCCGCCTCGACGCGCTCCAGGCGGCGGTGCTGCGGGTCAAGCTACCCCACGTCCAGGCCTGGATCGACGGCCGGCGGGAGAACGCCTGCCGCTACGCCGGGCTGTTCGACGAGGCCGGGCTCGGCGACGTCGTCCAGCTGCCCACGGCGGTCGCCGGCCGCGGTCACACCTACAACCAGTACGTGGTGCGGGTGCCGCGCCGGGACGAGCTGCGCGCTTTCCTCGGCGAGCGCGCCATCGGCTGCTCGGTCTACTACCCGCTGCCGCTGCACCTGCAGCCCTGCTTCGCCGGGCTCGGCCACCGCGAGGGCGAGCTGCCGGTCGCCGAGCAGGCGGCGCGCGAGGTGCTGGCGCTGCCGGTGTTCCCGGAGCTCGCCGAGGCCGAGCTCGCCGAGGTGGTCGGGGCGATCGCAGATTTCTTCGGCCACCGCTGACCCCCTGTCCCATGCGCCTGCTGCTCGTCACCAGCCGCCACCCGCTGCCGCCCTGGCGCGGCAACCAGGTACGGACGGTGCAGTGGGCCGAGGCCCTGGCCGACCACCAGGTGACCCTGTTGTGCCCGTCGGGGCGTGGCGGCGCCGTCGCCTCGGCGACCCTGGTCTCCACCGGCCGCGGCGCCGGAGCTTTGACCGGTCTCGCCCGGGCGACGCTCCTCGGCCGACCGCTTCAGGAGGGTCTCTACGACCGGCCGGCGGCGCGCCGACGGCTCGCCCGCCTGCTCGGTCAGCTGCCGCCCTTCGACCTGGTGGTGGTCCAGCTCGTCCGCTGCGCCTGGGCGGCCCACGTGGTCGCCGTCCACAGCCCCGGCACACCTTTGCTGTTCGACGCGATCGACTCGATGGGCCTTCACTTCGCCCGGGCGGCGACCACGGCTGCGCCGCCCTGGCGATGGGCGCTGGCGGCGGAGGCCTCGCGCTGCCGCCGGCGGGAGGCCTGGCTGGCCGACCGGGCCTCGCTGGTGACGGCGGTGTCCGCCCGCGATCTCGCGGCGGTCGGTGGCGGTGGCCGGCGGTTCGTCGTGCCGGTGGCCGGGAGACCGCCCGAGGGCCGCGGCAGCGAGCCGGGCGGGCCCACGCTGGTGGTGACCGGCAACCTCGGCTACCGGCCGACGGTCCAGGGCGTGCTCCGCTTCGTCCGGCACTCCTGGCCGCAGGTGCGTCAGGCAGTCCCCGAGGTGCGACTGGTGCTCGCCGGCGCTCGGCCGGATCGCCGCCTGCTGGCCTTGACCGGGCAACCCGGCATCGAGGTCCACGGCGACGTACCCTCTCTCGAGCCCTACCTCGCCCGGGCGACCGTGGCCCTGGCGCCGATGGCCGAGGGCTCGGGTGTGGCGATGAAGATCCTCGAGGCCTGGGCCGCCGGTGTGCCGGTGATTGCCCATCCCTGGGCGGCCGAGGGTCTCGGTGAGCACGCCTCGGCGTGCGCGGTGCCCGAGGACGACCGCGCCGAGACCTGGGCGGGCACGGCACAGGCCCTGCTCACCGACCCCGCCCGAGCCGCCGAGCTCGGCGCCCGGGGTCGGGCGGCGTGGCGGGCGTCCTTCGCACCCGAACGGGTCGCGGCAGCGATCCGCGACGCGGTCGCCGCCGCCGTCGCCTGACCCCAGCGGAAGCAACGCCCGGCTGCCGACGTTTCCACGGCCATGGACTCGGACGAACCATGATCCGCTTCGTCACCCTGCTGGTCGGCCTGGTCACCGGCGCCCAGGGTCTCGAGATCGCGGTCTCCGGCCCGGTCGCCCGGGTCGAGCTCCGGGTCGACGGGATGACGGTCGCCGAGCGCCGGGTCGAGCCCTGGCTGCTGCGTCATGACTTCGGCCGTCAGCCGCGCCCGGCACTCCTGGAGGCGGTCGCCTTCGACGTCGCCGGCCGCGAGCTCGGCCGGGACCGCCAGTGGGTCAACCTGGCCGGGCGTCGAGCCGAGGCCGCGGTCCTTCCCGAACTCGACGCCGCCGGGCGAGTGGCGGCGGCCCGCATCACCTGGCGCAGCCCGGAGCGCGGCGAGCCGCGCCGCGTGCGCGCCGCGATCGACGGCGAGCGGGTCGAGGTGGCCTTCCCCTGGCGGATCGACCTGACCGGCTTCGCCGCGGACGAACGCCATCTCCTCGAGGTCGAGCTCGACTTCGGTCGGGACCTGGTGCTGCGCCGCCAGCTCGCCTTCGGCGGCGACTTCTCCGGTGAGCACGCCACCGGCCTGACGGCCGTCGCCGTCGAGCTCGTGGGCGCCGAGGATCTGCCGTCGCCGGACGCTCTGACCGGCTGGTTCAGCGCCGGCGACGAGCCCCTCGAGGGTGTGGCGGTCGAGCGCGGGCCGGCCGAGGTCGTGGTCGTCCGACACGGGTCCGTCGACGAGGCGCTGGCCCGGCTCGAGCGGGAGCGACGCCGTGACGGGCGGCGCCACGGCGGCGGGCCCCGGCCCGACACCCTCCCGGCGGATTCCTCGCTGTGGCTGATGCTCGCCGAGCCGGTCGTCGGCGACGCCCGCGCCGGCCAGGCGTCCTTGCACTTCCCGGTCAGCGAACGGCCGACCCGCGGCTCCCAGGGCCTCCTCGCCGCCGCCCTCTCGGCGGGCGGTGAACGAATGATCGCGGCCACCCAGCACCTGGGAAACGCGGTCGCCCTGGCCGGTCTCGAGGCGACCCGGGACGGCCGACGCCGGGCCGTAGTGGTGCTGCTCGGACGCGACGCGCCGGACTCGAGCTTCCTCGCGCCGGACGCGGTGCGCGCCTTCCTGGCCGACCTCACGGTGCCGCTCGAGGTCTGGGACATGACCGCGGGCGAGGAGCGGCCACAGGCGTTCCTCGAAGAGCCGGTGGTCCACCTCGAGGCACTCGGTGTCCGGATCCTCGCCCGGATCCGGCGAGATGCCGCACAGGAACTGCTCCCCCTCGGGGCGGAAGTAGAGCCCGCTGGGGTCCACCGTCAGCGGACAGCCGGGAAGAGGCTCGCGGCAGGCGAAGGCGAAGACCGAGGAGGCCGACCACCAGCTTGACGAAGATGGCCG
>CAZKKP010000430.1:0-3862 GCA_964553295.1 uncultured Thermoanaerobaculia bacterium
GCGGTGCTCCACCTCCTCCAGGTCGAGCGCCAGGTCGTAGCACCACAGGCAGGCGCGCTTGCCGACCGTCGTCGGCTGGGCCGGCTGGAAGTGGGTCATCCCCAGCGTCGGCTGGTCGGCCCAGCGCTCGGCGAAGCGGGTCAGCGCGGCCACCACCGCGAGCAGCCGGCGCTCGACCAGGTCGAGGGCCGAGCGCGAGATCATCAGCTCGGCGTTGTCGCCGATCTCGCACGAGGTCGCCCCGAGGTGCAGGTAGGGTCGGGCCGCCGGCGCCCGGTCGGCGTAGGCGTGGAGGTGGGCCATGACGTCGTGACGGGTCCGGCGCTCGTGCTGCCGCACCCGCTCGAGGTCCTCGGCGTTCACCTCCAGGTTCGCCCGCAGCTGGTCGATCGCCGCCTCGGGAATGTCGAGGCCGAGCTCGCGCTGCGCCTCGGCCAGGGCGAGCCACACCCGCCGCCAGGTGGTGTAGCGGTGGCGGGGGGAGAACAGCCGCAGCATCTCGGGCGAGGCGTAGCGGCCGGCGAGGGGGTGGTCGAAGCCGTCGATGGCGCTCATCATCGTGCCTCCGGGCCGAGTATAGGGGGTATGATCCCAGCCATGTTGCAGGTCACCTCCGAGATCGGTCGGCTGCGCACGGTGCTCGTCCACGAGCCGGGACCCGAGGTCGACCGCATGGTCCCGGCGATGATGGAGGAGCTGCTCTTCGACGACATCCTGTTCGGCGGGCGGGCGCGGGAGGAGCATTGCCGCTTCCGCCGGCTGCTCCAGCTCCTCGGCATCGAGGTGCTCGACGTCCGCGAGCTGCTCGTTCAGACGCTGGCCGAGCCGGCGGCCCGCGACTGGCTGTGGCAGGTGCTGCGGCCCGAGCTGCCGCCCGACCTCCGCAGCCGCCCCGAGGCCTCCAGCCCGGACGAGCTGGTCGAGCAGCTAGTCGTCGGGGTCGCCCTGGACGGCGCACCGGCCGGGGTCGACGTGGCCGACCTCTACCGCCTGTCGCCGGTGCCCAACTGGTGCTTCCAGCGCGACCCCCAGGTGGTCCTCGGCACGGGCGTCGTGCTGGCCGCCATGGCGACCCCGGCGCGCTGGCGCGAGGGGCTCTTCGCGCGGGCGGTGTTCCGCTTCCATCCCCGGTTGCGCGACGCCGAGGTGCTGTGCGACCCCCTCGAGCCGGCCGAGGAGCGGTCACGGCTGCTGCACGGCTTCCACCGGCCGCGGCTCGAGGGCGGCGACGTGCTGGTGCTGTCGCCCGAGGTCGTCGCCATCGGCCTGTCGGAGCGGACCAACGCCGTGGCGGTCGAGATCCTGGCCCGGGCCCTCGCTCGCCGCGACGACGGGCCGCGCTGGCTGGAGCTCGTCCACCTGCCGCACCGCCGCGCCTACATGCACCTCGACACGGTGTTCACCCCGGCCGACCACGAGCTCGCCCTGGTCCACGCCCCGGTCATCCTGGGCGCCGGCGGCGAGACCGCCGAGACCTACGAGATCGACTTGCACTCCGACGACCTGACGCCCCGCCACCGCGGTCTGCTGCTCGCGGCCCTGGCCCCCCGGGGCATCCGCTACGAGGCGATCGCCTGCGGCGGCGACGACCCGATCCAGCAGCACCGCGAGCAGTGGACCGACGGCGCCAACACCCTGGCCCTGGCGCCCGGGGTGATCACGCTTTACGACCGCAACGTCGCCACCGCCGCGGCCCTCGACCGGCGCGGCTTCGCCGTCGTCGAGGCCGAGGACGTGCTCCTCGGCCGCGCCGAGGTGGAGCTCGAGGCCGGCCGACCGACCTGCCTGCTGCTCGCCAGCCACGAGATCTCCCGCGCCCGCGGCGGGCCGCACTGCCTCAGCCACCCGCTGTTCCGGGACCGCCTCGGTTGACGCCGATGGCCGCGCCCCCTCCACCGAAACCCGCCCGGCGCCGGCGTCTGGCCTTCCCGGTCGTGGTCGCGGTGCTCTCGTGCCTCCTTCTCGAGGGGGTGCTGGTCGGCGTCCGCCGCCTGCCGGCGCTTTCCGCGGCGCCGCCGGTGGCCGGGCTCGCCCGGGAGCTTTACCAGCTCGACCGACCGATCCTCCAGTACGAGCCCGAGATGGCCCGCTGGGACGCGGAGCTCGGCTACACCCTGCGCCCGGGGTCGTTCCGCTTCGCCGCCACCGAGTTCGACACCCGGATCACCGCCAACTCCCTCGGCCTGCGCGGCGACGAGGCCGCCCTCGTCGCGCCGGAGATCGTCGTCCTGGGCGACTCCTTCGCCATGGGCTGGGGGGTCGAGGACGGCGAGACCTTTCCAGCCCTCCTCCAGACGATCACCGGTCGAAGGGTGCTCAACGGCGGCATGTCCTCCTGGGGCACCGGCCGCCAGCTGCGGCTGCTCGGCCGCCTCGACCTGTCGGCGGCCCGCTGGGTGGTCCTCCAGTTCGGCGCCAACGACTGGCAGGAGAACCGCATCTTCGTCCACGGCGGCGACGCCGTCAGGCCGCAGGACGAGTCGGCCTACCGGGAAACGGTGCGGGCCTACCTCGCCGGCCGCCGCTACTGGCCGGGCCGCTACGCCGTCACCCTCCTCGGCCGCCGGCTCGGGCTCGTCACGACCGACGACGAGGCGCTGCCGGACTTCGACGATCCGGCGATCCGTCACGAGCAGGTCGCCCAGCTCCTCGAGCTGCTGCGCCGCGCCGCGCCGCTGTTCACCGGGCGCCGGCTCGTCGTGCTCGAGCTCAACCCCCACAACCGGCAGTCGGACTGGTTCATCCCGCTGCTCGAGGAGACCGTCGCGCGGCGCACCGACCTGCCCGCGGCCGTCGCCGACCTGGTCGCCGTCGACGTCGCCTCGCTCCTCGGCCGCGAGCACTTCTACCGCCTCGACGACCACCTCCGCCCCTGTGGCCACGCCGTGGTCGCGGAGCGGATCGCCGAGGTGGTGGCGTCGCCGTGAGGCTCAGCCGTCGGCTCGTCGCAGGGCGCGCCAGCGGTCGTGGTACCACAGCCACTGCTCGGGCCAGCGGCGGATGACGCTCTCGACCACGGCGGTGTAGCGGGCGGTCAGGGCGAGGTCGTCCCGCTCGTCCTCGGGCACTGACTCCAGCTCGAGGGCGGGCTCGAAGAGCACCCGGTATCGCCCCGGGGCCAGCCAGACCGCGAAGACCGGCACCACCGGGGCGGCGCTGCGGCGGACCAGGCGGGCGAGGATCGGGTGGGTCGGGGTCGGGTGGCCGAAGAACGGCGCCGGCACCCCGACCTCCTCGGAGACCCGCTGGTCGATGAGGATCCCCACCGCGCCGCCGGCGGCCAGCTCCCGAAGCACGTCCCGCGCGATCGAGCGCTTGCCCAGCACCCGGTTGCCGAGCCCCAGGCGGAGCCGCTGCAGCTCGACGTCGAGCAGGGGATTGTCCAGGGGCCGGTTGACCGCCGCCAGACCGTGCGGCAGCAGCAGGCCGGCCACCAGACCCGCGACCTCCCAGGAGCCGAGGTGGGCCGACAGCACGAAGAGGCCGCGGCCGCCGGCCGCGGCGCGCTCGAGGTGCTCCTCACCCTCGACCTCGACCTCGGCCCTCAGCGCCTCCGGGCTCAGCCGCTGGACCCTGAGGGCATCCAGCGCGACCCGGCCGAAGTGCCGTGCCACCGCCCGCGACCGGGCCCGCCGGGCGGCCTCGTCGAGCTCGGGGAAGGCGAGGGCCAGGTTGAAGTCGAGAATCTCGCGCCGTCGGCGGCCGACCCGCCAGAAGACCTCTCCGAGGAGACCGCCGAGCCGGGCGAGGGCCCGCGGCCCGAGCATGCCGGCGGTCGCCCGAGCGCCCAGGTAGGCGGCGTACTCGACGCGGTTGCGCAGCGCCGAGCGGTCGCGGCTCACGGCCCGACCCCGGGCAGCAG
>CAZKKP010000431.1:0-503 GCA_964553295.1 uncultured Thermoanaerobaculia bacterium
GGACACGCCGCGCTGGCGGCCCGCCTCCTCGGCCGGCCGGTCAAGCTCGTGCTCTCCCGTGAGGAGTCGCTGCTCACCCACCCCAAGCGGCACCCGCTGGTGATGGCCTACACCGTCGGCTGCGACGCCGACGGCCGGCTCACCGCGGCCCGCGTGCGCATCGTTGGCGACACCGGCGCTTACGCCTCCGTGGGCGGCAAGGTGCTCGAACGAGCCGCCGGCCATTGCTGCGGCCCGTACCGGGTGCCGGCGGTGGACGTCGAGGCGAAAGCGGTCTACACCAACAACCCACCCTCGGGCGCCATGCGCGGCTTCGGCGTCAACCAGACCGCCTTCGCCATCGAGGGGGTGATGGACCGACTCGCCGAGCGGACCGGGCTGGACCGCTGGGAGATCCGCCGGCGCAACGCGCTGGCGCCCGGGGACCGCTTCGCCACCGGCCAGGTGATGGACTCGGGCTGCGGCATCGTCAGTACCTTCGCCGCCGTCGCCCCGGAGTGCCG
>CAZKKP010000431.1:513-3861 GCA_964553295.1 uncultured Thermoanaerobaculia bacterium
TGCGGCATCGTCGCGACGCTGGAGGCGGTGAAGGACGCCTTCCAGTCGGCTGCAGTCGCCGGGATCGCCTGCGGCGTCAAGAACACCGGCATCGGCAACGGCCTCGCCGACATCGGTCGTGTGCAGCTCACGGTGCTTCCCGGCGGTCGCCTCGAGGTGCTCACCGGCTTCACCGAGATGGGTCAGGGGCTGTTCACCATCCTCCGCCAGGTGGTCGCCCACGAGACCGGCCTCGACCCGGAGGTGATGGACGCCGCCGTCCGCTCCGAGCTCGCCGTCGAGTGCGGCATGACCACCGCCTCCCGGGCGACCGCGCTCGCCACCATGGCGGCACAGCGGGCCGCCCTCCGACTCGCCGCCGACCTCGCGGGCGCGACCGACCTCGGGTCGCTGGCCGGCCGCAGCTACCTCGGCGAGTACGTCTGCGACTTCACCGTCGCCCCCGGAACGCCGGTCGACGACCCGGTCACCCACCTGACCTTCGGCTGGGCCACCCAGGTGGTGCTGCTCGACGCCGACGGCCGGATCGAGAGGGTCGTGGCCGCCCACGACGTCGGCCGTGCCATCAACCCGCTGCACTGCCTGCAGCAGGTCGAAGGGGGCGTCCACATGGGCCTCGGCCAGGCGCTTTCCGAGGACTTCCCCTGCGTGGGCGGCCGCCCGGTGTCGACGAGAATGCGCGACCTCGGCATCCTGCCCGCCTCCGAGTCCCCCCGGGTCGAGGTCATCCTGGTCGAGGTCCCTGACCGGGTCGGTGGCTACGGCGCCAAGGGCGTCGGCGAGATCGGCCTGGTGCCCACCGCCGCCGCGGTCGCTTCGGCCTTCCACGCCTTCGACGGCCGCTGGCGGACGGCCCTGCCGATGGCCCGTGCCGGGCAGGTGCGCGACCCCGCTCAGCCCGGGTAGTGGATGGGCGCCTCCAGCCCGAGGGGCAGGCCGAGGGCCAGCCAGATGAGGAAGAACGGGATCCGGATCAGGGCGAAGCCGATGGCGAAGGGCAGCATCAGGGAGATGATGGTACCGATGCCGATGTCCTTGACGTACTTGGCGGCGAAGGTGATGACCAGGGGGAAGTAGGGCAGCAGCGGGGTCAGGATGTTCGAGTAGGAGTCGCCGATCCGGTAGGCGGCCTGGGTGGTCTCCGGCGAGTACCCCATGAGCATCAGCATGGGCACGAAGATCGGCGCCAGGATCGCCCACTTCGCCGAGGCGCTGCCGATGGCGATGTTGATGATCGAGGCGACGATGATGAACGCCACGAGCAGCGGCATGCCTGTGAAACCGATCGACTTGAGCCCGTCAGCGCCGTAGATGGCGAGGATCAGGCCGATGTTCGACCAGCTGAAGTAGGCGACGAACTGCGCCGCCACGAAGGCGAGGACGATGTAGCCGCCCATGGTGGCCATCGACTCGGCGGTCATCGAGGCGACCTGGCGGTCGCCGGTGATCGAGCGGGTGACGATGCCGTACACCAGGCCCGGAATGAAGAACACGATCGTCATGATCGGTACGATGCTTTTGTAGAGCGGGGCGAAGCCGGTGGTCGCGTCGTGGAACACGCCGACCGACGGCAGCGCGAGCACCGCCGCCGCCGCCAGGGTGACGACGATCGACAGCATCGCCCACGCCAGTCCCTTCCTCTCGCGGGGGCCGAGGTTTTCGCCCTGCTCCGCCTCGCGGCCGGAGGAGTCCCAGGCGCCGAGCCGCGGCTCGACCAGGCGCTCGGTGACGAAGGTTCCGACGATCGCGATGAGCGGCACCGAGGCCGCCATGATCCACCAGTTGCACAGCGGGTTCACGGTGTAGGTGGGGTCGACGATCTGAGCGGCGGGCTCGGTGAAGGCGGCGAGCAGCGGGTCGAGCCCGGTCGGGAAGAGGTTTGCGCCGAAGCCGCCGGAAACGCCGGCGAAGGCAGCCGCCAGCCCCGCCAGCGGGTGCCGACCCAGGCTCGCGAAGATGGCGGCGCCGAGGGGGATGAGCACCACGTAGCCGGCATCCGCCGCCACCGTCGAGAGCATGCCCGCGGTGACGATGAAGAAGGTGATCAGCACCTTGGGCACGCCGCTGACGAAGGACCTGAGAGCCGCCGCGATGAAGCCCGAGCGCTCGGCGACGCCGATCCCGATCATCACCACCAGCACCAGGCCGAGGGGCGGGAAGCGGGCGAAGACCTCGACCATGTCGGTGAAGATCCGGCGCACACCCTCGGCGCTGAGCAGGTTGACCGCCCGGATCTCCTCGCCGCTGCCGGGGTGGGTGGCGGACAGGCCGGAGACCCCGGCGATCCACGAGGCGAGGAGCACCGCGAGCATCAGCATCGCGAACAGCGTGACCGGCTGGGGCAGCCGGTTGCCGACCACCTCCACCCCGTCCAGCGCCCGTTGGACCAGCCCCTTGCGGGCGACCGGCGCCGGCGGCGCCTGCTTCTGGGGCCGGGCGTCCTCCCCGGCGGGCGGTGCGGCCTCGGGCTTGCGCGACGGGTCGTTCTCTGGGGGGGGCTGTCCGTCCGGCATGCGGCTGTCGCGGTCGTCGTGGGTCATCGCGCGCTCCTCGCGTCCTCGGGCTCGTGGATTTCGCTCCGGCCGGTCGCCGACGATGGCAGCCAGAGTACCGGTCCCGCGGCCCCGGTTCAACCGGCGCCCCGACCGCCGCCCGCGCTGGCGGGGTTCAGGGATCAGGGGGCACGCCCACCCACCCGCACGGGGTCAGGGATCAGGGGGCACGCCCACCCACCCACACGGGGTCAGGGGCGCTGTGCCCGAACCCGGTGCTGGACATGGTTCCCGGACCGCGCGCGACATCCGGGATCAGGCGGCAGGCCGCGGGGTGCGGGACCGGGTGGTGGCGGCATGGGCGGTGGCCGCGGTGGTGGGAGGGTTGCTGGTTGTGGGTTGTTGGTTGCGGGCACGGGTTCGGGGCCCTGAGCCCTGTGCCCTGATCCGGGCTCGGGCTCGGCAACCACGCAGGCCGTAACCGGCAGGACGAGGGGCTTGACACCGCGACAGCGATCTGGCCCGCCACCCGCCGCCCGCCGCCTGCCGCCTGGATCCTGGATCCCGGATCTCGTTCCCGGACCGCGCGCGACATCCGGGATCAGGCGGCGGGGGGCGGGGTGCGGGACCGGGAACCCGGACCCGGAAACCCGCCCCCGGCCGCCCGCCGCCTGGCGCCTGGATTCCGAGCCTGAATCCGCTCCCGTGCCGGCAACCGGCGCCTTCTGGCAGGGGCGAATTGTAGTGCCGGCGTCTCGCCGGCACACGCGAAAGCTGCGAGTCGGCACCGGTGACTCGGGAAGGCGCGAGAGGATCCGGGGTCGGGCGGCGGGCGGCTGGGGGCGGGATTCGGGGA
>CAZKKP010000432.1:0-3854 GCA_964553295.1 uncultured Thermoanaerobaculia bacterium
GGCGGCGTCTCCGTGCAATCCGTGCGCAACAGTTTTCTGGTCAACATCAGCGCCACCCACCGCGACCCGCAGGCCGCCGCCCTCATCGCCAATCGCTACGTGGACCAGTTCATGGGCTATCTCTTCGACAACATCTCTGGCAAAAGCGACTACGCCGTCGAATACCTCCAGACTCGCGCCCAGGAGCTGCGCGCCGAGGCCAACGCCGCCGAGCAAGCCCTGCTCGCCTACATGACGAAGAACAACCTCGTCTCCCTCGATAAGAGCGCCGACATCGTCACCGACCGCCTCAAAAGCGTAACCGCCGCCCTCCAAGACGCCCGCCTCAACCTCGCCAATGCGCTGTCGCGAGTCGGGATGGACGAGGAGGCTCTCGAGCACTATCGAGCCATCCTCGATCGCCGGCCCGACGATTCCGGCGCCCTGCGCGGTCAGACCGCGTGTCTGGAGCGCCTGCGCGGTCTCGACGACGGCTGAGGCGCCCAGATTGGATGCCCGGACCAGGGAAACGGAGAAGGGCGTCGCGACACGAACCGGTGCCGGACAGGGCCGCAATCGCCGGGTGCGTCTAATCGGGGCTCGCGTAAGGGTCCGCGTAAGAGTGGCTTCAGCAATCTGGCGCGGCCAGGTGTGCTGCAGATAGGCTTGCCCGATTGCGCGAGACCGCAGGCGTAGTCCGAGCTGCGTCGAGGACTTCGGGATTGCGGCGAGCCGGTGATGCGGTGCAGATGGAATGGGGAAAGCGGTAGATACTCTGGCGTGAACCCTCGGCTAGCAGGAGACCCGCCGCACCCCCGGTACGAGGTCGAAGTGCTCGTCACGGCTGGCCACCGACTCGCTGGACGGTCGCCAGCAGGCGGCGAGCGGCAGGCGCCCGCGGGCCGGGCGCCGCGGCTACGGGCGGAGGCGGCGGGTTGCCTGGCGCGGGGCGGGGAGGGTCGGTGTCACGGGCCGCTGACGCCAGGACATCCAGGTCGCGTACGACGGTTTCTCCTGGAGGTCGTGGTCGAGGATTCCCATCGCGCCCCAGCCGAACCAGGCGGCGAGCAGCCCCAGGTCGTCGACCGCGTCGTAGAGGGCGCACCAGAGCGGGTGGTAGGCGCAGGGGCAGACGCCGTGCATCGGCGCGGGCACGAAGTCGCGCAGCGACCACCATGTGACGAGGTCCCAGCGGTGCTCGTCGGCGAGGCGGAAGAGCTGCTCCATGAACCGAATCTGGTCTCCGTCGCCGGCCGTGAGCAGGGTGACGCAGCTCTCCTCGTCGGGCGGCCAGGGCACGACGACGGGGCGGTTCGGGTAGCCGGTCTCGCCAAAGACCATCGGCGCCGGGGCGCGGGCGGCGACCGCGGTGTAGTACTCGTCCGGCGGCGACGGCGTCTCGTTCGAGCGGTGGAAAGGGTAGTCGCTGGCGCCGAAGCGGTCCATCTTCAACGCCGAGTAGCCGGTCATCCTGGCGTCGAGACACGAGGTGTCAAGAGGCGCGCAGCCCTCCCACAGGCCCCAGGCCAGCTCGAGCACGAAGGTCGGGAAGACCACCAGGCCCGGGCGGCCTTCCTTGACCCGGTCGTAGACGGCGTCGTGCAGCGCCATCGCGGAGGGCCACTGGTCCGGGCAGTTGAGCTGGTACATGTTGAGCTCGACGACGGTGGTCAGGTACTCGGGCTCGAACAGCTCGACCATGAGGTCGACGTAGGCGAGGTAGGCCGCGCTGTAGGCTGCGCCGTCCTCGGGGTTGGCGAAGTCGAAGCACTCGCTCGTCCAGGGCACGGTCTCGAGGTGGTCGCCGTGCCACTCGGGCTTGGGGGCCAGGGTCGAGCGCATGCCGTTGAAGGGCGTCAAGGACAGGTAGACCCCGACACCGAGCTCGTCGACGGCGGCTCGCACGGACGCCATTGTGTCGAGCCAGTAGTCCGGCGGCGGCTGCCCGGCGAGCAGCTCGTCCCAGGGCACGCCGAAGAAATCCTGGTGCACCGAGACCAGGTCCACGGCGCCGGCGAACCCCTCGAGGTCGAACACGGTCGCCACCCAGGAGTCGCCGATCCGGTACTGCATCGGCGCCGCGGCGAGACGGAACGACCGGGTCTGCGCGACCGCCGTGGGCGGCCCGGCCCGGGCCTCGGGCGGCGGGGCGGCGGCGTCGAGTGCGACCGCGGCCGCCACCAGCAGCATCGCCAGGGCCGTCGAGCGCAGCGACCTCCTGAACCCCCCGCGCAGCGCCGCAGGACGCGCGCGCATCCGTCGCGGCCGACGCACCATCACCCCCATGGTCGCACAGCGGGCGGGGATCTCCGCGTCAGGCCCGCCGTGTGCCTGCCCCGTCAGAGATGTCCCCGCACCCGGGCGAGCAGGAGGGCCGCGAGGGTCTTGCCGTCGCGGAGGCGGCCGTCGGCGACGTGGGCGAGGGCCTCGGCGAGGCCGAGGCGAACGACCTCCTGCACCTCGTCGGGGTCGAGGGTGGCGCCGGAGACCGGCTTCAGGTTGCGGGCCAGGACGACCCAGATCCGCTCGTCGCTGAAGCCGGGGGTGGTGTAAAACCAGCCCAGCTCGACCAGGTCGCCGGCCGCCATGCCGGTCTCCTCCTGCAGCTCGCGGCCGGCGCAGGCGATCGCCCCCTCGCCGCCGTCGAGCTTGCCCGCCGGCAGCTCGAGCAGCATCTCCCCGGGCGGGTAGCGGAACTGCCGCACCAGCAGCAACCGGCCGTCGTCGTCGACCGGGACCACCACCGCGGCGCCGCGGTGGCGGACCACCTCGCGCACCACCTCGCGACCCGAGGGCAGCCGCACCCGGTCGACCTCGAGCCGGAGGATCCGGCCGTCGTACACCACCTCGCCGTCGATCCGTTCCTCGTGCACCGCAACGCTCCTCACCCCTCGCCCCCACCCGTCCACCAACCAACGACCCCTCACGATACACTGCACCGCCATGCGGACACTCGTGGCGACGCTCAGCCTGCTCGCCGTCAGCGCAATCTGGGGCTGGACCTTCGTCATCGTCCACGACGCCATCGCGGTCTACGGCGTGATGGCCTTCCTGGCGGTCCGCTTCCTGCTCGCCGCGGGGGTCAGCGGGGCCGTCTGGGGCCGCCGGCTCGACCGCCGGTCCCTCGCCTCCGGGATGGCCGTCGGGCTGGTGCTGGCCGCCGGATACCTGCTCCAGACCTGGGGGCTGGCATTCACCACCGCGACCAACTCCGGCCTGATCACCGGCCTCTTCGTCGTGCTCGCGCCGATCGCCGACCGGCTGCTCTTCGGCGCCGTGCTCAAGCCGCTCAACTGGGCGGCGGTCGGGCTCAGCCTGGTCGGGATGTCCCTGCTCACCGGCCGGCTGCCGACCGATCTCGCCCTCGGCGACCTGCTCACCCTGGGCTGCGCGGCGGCCTTCGGCGTGCATATCGCGCTGCTGTCGCGGCATGCGCCGCGGCACGACGCGCGGGCCCTCGGGACCGCCCAGATGCTCGGCGTGGCGCTGGTCTTCCTCGGGCTGTGGCCGCTGACCGCCGAGGTGGAGGTTCCGCCGCGGGAGGTCTGGTTCGCCCTCGCCCTCACCGGCGTGGTCGCGTCGGCCGTCGCCTATGCCGTGCAGACCTCGGCCCAACGCCATCTCTCGACGGCCCGCACCGCGGTCATCCTGACCACCGAGCCGCTGTTCGCGGGGCTGTTCGGCTTCGCCCTGCTCGGCGAGCGCCTGACGGTGCTGCAGGGGGTCGGGGCCGCGGTGATCCTCGCCGCGGTGGTTCTCTCCGAGGCGGTGCCGGCCCTGCTCGCCGAGCGCGGACCTGTACGCGAGCGCCGGGGATGAACCACAGCGCGGGCGCCCCGCAACCCAACGACAGGAATTGAACCACAGAGGCACAG
>CAZKKP010000433.1:0-2251 GCA_964553295.1 uncultured Thermoanaerobaculia bacterium
CGCCGGCCGCAGCACGGTGGTCCTGACTCGCGACGAGATCGCGGCGCTGCCCGTCGAGACCGTGCAGGACGTGCTCGCGATCCTGCCCGGCGTCGGCCTCGCCCGGCGCGGCGCTCGCGGCGTCCAGGGCGACCTCAACCTGCGGGGCTCGACCTTCGAGCAGGCGCTGGTGATGGTCAACGGCGTCCGGGTCAACAACCCCCAGACCGGCCACCACTCCCTCGACCTCTTCCTGCCCGCGGCCGCCATCGAGAGGGTCGAGGTGCTCTACGGCCCGGGCTCGGCGGTGCACGGTCCCGACGCCTTCGGCGGCGCGGTCAACATCGTCACGGCGGCGCCGGCGACCGGCGCCTGGGCCCGGGTGGGCGAGCACCGGCTGCTGGGCGGCGGTGTCGCCGGCGCCTTCGGCCGCGGGCTCTGGGCGGCGGTCGAGCGAGAGGCCCACGCCGGGTTCCGCGACAACACCGAGCTGGACGTCGGCCGGGGCGCCGGTGGCTTCAGCTGGCAGCAGGGCCGTCGCTCGGTCGAGGTCATGGTGGCGGCCGGCGCCCGCGACTTCGGCGCCCACGCCTTCTACTCTCGGCGCTTCCCCGACCAGCGCGAGAGCACCGAAGGCGAGCTGGTGACGGTCCGGGCGGCGGCGGCCCTCGGGGCGAGCGGCCCGGAGCTCGAGCTGCGAGGCCGCATCAGCTCCCACCGCGACGACTTCGTGCTCGACCGCGCCCGACCCGAGTGGTACCGCAACCGACATCGCACCGAAGGAGCCCTCATCGGCGCGACCCTGTCCGGCCCGGTCGGACCGCTACGCTGGGCGGCCGGGCTCGAGGGCTCGAGGGACGAGATCCGTTCGTCGAACCTGGGCGCCCACCACCGGGCTCGCAGCGCCGTCTCGGCGGAGCTCGGCCGTTTCCAGGGCCCTGCGACCTTCAGCCTGCAGGCCCGGCTCGACCACCAGGCGCCATGGGGCAGCGAGTCGAGCTTCGCGGCCGGCGGCGCCTGGCGGCCGGCGCCGGGCTGGCGGCTGCGAGCCCACTGGGGGCAGAGCTTCCGGGCGCCCTCGTTCACCGAGCTTCACTACGTCTCACCGGCGACCGTCGGCAACGCCGAGCTGGCGCCCGAGCGCGGCGCCACCGCCGAGCTCGGGCTCGACCGCGGGCCCTACTCCGTGACCCTGTTCGAACGGGTCGCCGACCCGATCATCGACTACCTGCTCGGCGACGACGGCGTCTGGCGGGCCGCCAACCTCGGCCGGGTGACCACCCGCGGCGTCGAGCTCGCGCTCACCGTGCCCGCGGCAGGCCGGCTGAGCTGGCAACGGATCGGCCTGGTGGCGCTCGACTCCGAGGTGGACGTCGACCCCAGGCGCTCGGCCTATGCCCTGGCCCATCCCGAGCTCGAGGCGGTGTGGAGCGGCGCCGCAGCTCTCGGCGAGGGCTGGACAGGGGGATGGGCCGCCCGCTTCCGCGATCCCGGCGAGTCGGGCTCGTGGGCGACCTTGGACCTGCGGCTGGACCGTCGTATCCTCGACACCATGACCGTATCCCTCGAGGCCGCCAACCTGCTCGACCGCGAGCTCGAGGAGCTCGACGGCGTGCCGCTGCCCGGGCGCTGGCTGAGCCTGACCTTGCGCTGGCGGGCCGGCGGGGGGCGGGGGGCGCCGTGAGAAGGCTCCGTCTGCTCACCGGCGGCGAGTCGCACGGGCCGCGGCTGACCGCGGTCCTCGAAGGGCTGCCCGCCGGTCTCGAGCTCGACCGGGAGGCGGTCGACCGCTGCCTGGCCCGGCGCCAGCACGGCTTCGGCCGGGGCGGCCGGCAGCGCATCGAGCGCGACGCGGTCGAGGTCACCGGCGGGCTGCGCGACGGCCGCACCCTGGGCTCGCCCCTGGTGCTGGAGGTGGTCAACCTGGACTGGGAGAACTGGGCACAGGCCATGGACCCCTGGCGGGCCGACCCGGCAACGGTCGCGAAACGGGCGGTGACCCGGCCGCGGCCGGGGCACGCCGACTACTCCGGGGGGGTCGCCACCGACAGCCTGGGCGACATGCGCAACGTGCTGGAGCGCGCTTCGGCCCGGGAGACCGCGGCGCGGGTGGCCGCGGGCGCGGTCTGCCTGCAGCTGCTCTCCCGCTACGGCGTCGCGATGCGCGCGGCGGTGCTCCAGGTCGGACCCCACGCCGTGGTCGAGGGGCCGCCGAGCTGGGAGGGACTGGCCGGGGTCCGTGCCGACTCGCACCTGGTGACGCCGCGGCCGG
>CAZKKP010000433.1:2261-3852 GCA_964553295.1 uncultured Thermoanaerobaculia bacterium
GGTCGAGGCGGTGCGCGCCGCCCGCGAGGCCGGCGAGACCCTCGGCGGGGTGGTCGGCGTCGTGGTCCGGGGCCTGCCCCCCGGCCTCGGCTCGCACACCCACTGGGACCGCAAGCTCGACGGCCGCCTCGCCCAGGCTCTGATGTCGATCCACTCGGTCAAGGCGGTGTCCCTCGGCGCCGGCCTCGAGGTCGCGGGCCGGGTCGGCTCCGAGGCCCACGACGCGATCCTGGCCGGCCCCGCCGGGCTCGAGCGCCCGACCAACCGCGCCGGCGGCCTCGAGGGCGGCGTGACCAACGGCGCCGACCTGGTCGCGCGGGCCTTCTTCAAGCCGATCTCGACCCTCCGCCGCGGCTTGCCCTCGGTCGACCTCGGCACCGGCGAGCCGGCGGCGACCGCATGGGAGCGGTCCGACGTCACCGCGATCGGCGCCGCACCGGTGATCGTCGAGGCGATGCTCGCCCTGGTGCTGGCCGAAGCCCTGCTCGAGAAGCTCGGCGGCGACGCCATCGCCGACTGCGACGCCGCCTGGGGCGCCTACTGCGCCCGCCTCGCCCCGTGGTGGCGCCCGCCGGGAATCGCGGGTCCTTGACAGCCGGTTGATTCGAGAGTCCGTCTCTTCCGATTCGCGCAGCGAGTCGGACTGGAGTGCCGATGCCGATTCACGTGAAACGCGCCGCCAAGTACGGCTTCTGCTCCGGCGTCAGGGTCGCCGACATCAAGGTCCGCCGCTTCGCCCGCGCCGGCGGATCCGGCGCGATCCTCGGCCAGGTGGTGCACAACGAGCGCGTGGTGTCGGAGATGGAGTCCCTGGGGATGCGCACCGTGCACGCCATCGACGAGGTCGCCGAGCCGACCATCGTGTTCTCGGCCCACGGTGTGCCGCCCTCCTTCCACGAGGCGGCGACGCGCCAGGGCCTCGCGATCCTCGACACCACCTGCAAGTTCGTCTACGACATCCACCACGAGTCCCGTGACGCCCTCGCCGACGGCTGCCACCTGGTGTTCATCGGCGACCCCAACCACCGCGAGGTCATCGGCTACACCCATGACCTCGACCCCGACCGCTACCACATCGTGCTCACCATGGACGAGGCCCGGGCCGTCGACTGGAGCCGCTATCCCAAGGTCAAGATCTTCTACCAGACGACCTTGAACGCCGACCACTTCGAGGAGGTGGTGCGGCACATCGAGGCTGCCAACCCGCAAACCACCCGTGCCGACACCATCTGCTACGCCACCAAGGAGAACCAGGACGCCGCCCGGGAGCTCGCCCAGAACCCCGAGGTGGACCTGGTGATCGTCATCGGCGGCCGCAAGTCGGCGAACACCTACCACCTCTGGGAGATCACGTCGCGCTGGAAGCGGTCCCACCTGATCCAGGGGCCCGAGGACATCGAGCCGACCTGGCTCGAGGGCGTCGGCTGCGTCGGCCTGACCGCCGGCGCCTCGACCCCCGACACCTTGATCGACGAGGTGGAGGATTTCCTCACCGCCTTCGGCGGCAAGGAAGGGCTCAGGGCCCAGGGGTGAGGGGTGAGGTGAGGGGTGAGGGGTGAGGGGTGAGGGAGCGCTCGGTCCTCGTCCGTAC
>CAZKKP010000434.1:0-241 GCA_964553295.1 uncultured Thermoanaerobaculia bacterium
GGCCGGGTCGAAGATGCCGACCCCGAGGGTGCGTTCGGCGATCAGCAGCAGCAGCGTGATGCCGAGCACCGGCGTCGCCAGCACCTGGATCACCGCGGTCGAGTACAGCGACCACAAGAAGAGCGGCATCCTGAACCAGGTCATGCCCTCGGGCCGCATCTTGTGAATCGTGACGATGAAGTTGATGCCGGTGAAGATCGACGAGAAGCCGAGGATGAAGACCCCCATGGTCATCGAGATG
>CAZKKP010000434.1:251-3849 GCA_964553295.1 uncultured Thermoanaerobaculia bacterium
TAGGGCGTGTAGAAGGTCCAGCCGGTGTCGACGGCGCCGATGGTGATCGACACCAGGGAGAACACGGCGCCGGTCATCCACAGGTAGAAGCTCGCCAGGTTCATCCGCGGCAGGGCGACGTCCTTGGCGCCGAGCATCAGCGGCAGCACGAAGTTGCCGAGCGCCGCCGGGATGCCGGGGATGATGAACAGGAAGATCATCACCGCGCCGTGCAGCGTGAACATCTTGTTGTAGGTGTCCGCGTCCATGATCGTCGGCCCGGGGGTGAGCAGCTCGGTGCGCACGAGCAGCGCGAACACGCCGCCGAGGAAGAACGACGCGATGATCGCGACCAGGTACATCACCCCGATCCGCTTGTGGTCGAGGGTGAAGAGCCACGACAGGACGCCCCGGCTCTGGTTGAGGTAGCTCTTCTCGGGTCGGGCCGCGACCGCCTGGTGGTGGTCGGCGGCCGGAGGTGCGACAGCCATGGTGCTACTCCCCCGCCCCCTGCAGGGACTTCAGGTACTCGATGACGGCGGTGATCTCGGCTTCCTTGAGACGGCCCTGGTACGTCGGCATCACCGGCTCAAAGCCGGTGACGATCTTGGCCTGCGGCTCGAGAATCGACTCGCGCAGGTAGTTCTCGTCGGACAGCTGCTGGCTGCCGTCGGTGAAGCGGGCGGTGCGGCCGAACACCCCGAGCATGGTCGGACCGATGCGCGCGCCGCCGTCCACCGAGTGGCACTGCTGGCAGCCGCGCACCTGGAAGAGCTTGCGGCCGGCGTCCACCGGGCTCATGGTGTCGAGGAAGTTCGACGCCTGCTCGAGCCACTTCTCGAACTCGCCCGGTGGGTGGACGATGACGTGGGCGATCATGTCGGAGTGGCTGGTGCCGCAGTACTCGGCGCAGAAGAGGTCGTACTCGCCGGGCGCCGTGGCCTCGAACCAGGCCTTGGAGTAGCGCCCCGGGACGACGTCGTTCTTGACCCGGAAGGCCGGCACGTACAGCGAGTGGATGACGTCGGCCGAGCTCATGGTCAGCAGCACCGGCCGGTTGACCGGGACGTGCAGGTTCTCGTCGACGTAGCCGTTGGGGTAGGTGAAGGCCCACTTCCACTTCTGGCCCTCGACCAGGATCTGGTAGGCGTTCGCCGGCGGCGTCGACATGTCGAGGAAGCCCTTGAAGCCGAAGAAGAAGATGAGGATCACCAGGACGATGGGGATGCCCGTCCAGGTCAGCTCGAGGGCGGTGTTGTGGCTCGCGGATTCCTCGGCGGACTGCCCGGCGCGCCGGCGGTAGCGGATGATGAAGAGCACCATCAGGCCGACGATGAGCAGGAAGAAGAAGACCGAGATCGCGAGGATGAAGTTGAACAGCCAGTCCACCCCGGGGGCGATGGTCGAGACCTGCGGCGGCAGGAAGAACGTGGCGCCGCCCCCCTCCGGGCCGAGGGCGACGAGTCCCGGCAACAGGTCGGTCGAGAGGCGTGCGATCATGCGCTCTGGTTCCCTCTTTCTCTGGATTTCCGGCGGCGGGAGTCGCGCAGCCACAGCAGGCCGAGGGTGACCCCGAGCACCAGGGCGGTGGTCGCGCCGCCGACCCGCATGATGTTCATCGCCACCGGCGCGTAGCGCCGGGTCGTCGGGTCATAGTGGAAGCAGTAGAGGAGGATGCGGTCGAAGGGGCTGCCGATCCTGCCCTCGGTGGCCTCGAGCAGAGCGAGCTCGAGGTTGCGCTTCGGATACTCGATGCCGTAGAGATAGCGCACCACCCGACCGTCCGGCGCGACCACCATGATCGCGGCGGCGTGGGCGTACTCGCGGGACTCCTCGTCGTAGGCGTAGCCGAAGCCGACCGAGGCCGCGAGCTCGCGGATCGCCTCCTCGCGGCCGGTCAGGAAGTGCCAGCCGCGAGCCGCCTCCGGCCGCCCGTAACGGCGCAGGTAGTTGGTCTTCTTCTCGGCCGCCAGGGCCGGCGTCTCGAGCGGGTCGATGCTCACCGTCACCAGCTCGAACTCCGCGCCAGGGGTCCAGCTCATCGTCGCCAGGCCGGCGACGAGACCGTTGAGCTGCAGGCCGCAGAGCATGGGGCAGCGGTAATAGTTGAGGGTCAGGATCACCGGCCGGCCGCCCTCGAAGTAGCGCGCCAGCGGCGCCAGGTTGCCCTCCTCGTCGCGGAACTCGAGGTCGAGCGGAATCACGGCGCCGAGCCGCTCCTCCACCCCGACGTCCTCCAGCGGCGCCGGCACCGGCCCGGCGAGCTGCGCCGCGGCCAGCGCCGCCACCGCGAGCGCGGCCGCGAGCACCAGCGTGACGCCCAGAAGCTTCGTCAGTCTCAGCATCTTCCTTCGCCGATCTCCCCCGGACTCACCCACAAAACGACGCCGAGCAGTGAACGATTCCGCACTTCGCCTCGGTTGACCGCTGCAAATGAGCCGGCGTCTCGCGCACGAGACGATACAACGTCTCCACGGAAAATGAAACCTCGACGTCCGAATATTTCAACCGTCGGCCGGGCGCACAGAGCCGGACCGCGGACGGACGCCGGAGGTCGTCAGCGGGACGACATGACGGTGGTCCAGGCGGCGAGGTCGCCGGACTCGAAGCCGTCGGCGAAGACCAGACCGTCGCCGGCGCCGGCCAGGTGGGCGGCGGCGCCGGCGTTCATGCGCAGGATGGCGCCGCCCATGGCCTGGGACAGGTTCCCGGGAAGGTCGAGGGAGGTGTGGTAGTAGGGGTAGTCGCCGTAGTCGTTCTCGATGGTCAGCACCGCCGGCATGCCGCGCTGCAGGTAGGGTACGTGGTCGGAGCCCGAGGCGTACCACGCGGTGTAGGTCACGGGCCCGGAGAACTCTGCGGCGGCGTCCTCGAGGAGAGGCACCACGGCATCGCCGAGAGGATGCTCCGACTCGAGCAGCACGTCGAGCTCGGAGTCCCAGGTATAGCCGATCATGTCCATGTTGATCATGACCACGACCTTGTCGCCGTCGCCGGTGGCGAGGAGGGTGGCGGCGTGATGGGTGCTGCCGTGAAGCCCCTGCTCCTCGCCGGAGTAGCAGATGAACAGCACCGTGGCCTCCGGCGCCGTGGGCGTCAGGACCCGGGCGAGCTCGAGCACCCCGGCACAGCCCGAGGCGTTGTCCTCGGCCCCGGGCGCCGGTGGAGACGGCGAGGTGGCGTCGTAGTGGCCGCCGATCAGCAGCCAGTCGTCGGGACGGGCCCGGCCCTCGAGCACCGCGACGACGTTGTAGGCGGGCACCCCGCTGACGGTGAACGCGGGCGTCGTCACGGCGAGGCCGAGGCTGCCGAGCTGCGCCGCGATCCAGTCCCTCGCCTGGTGGATCTCGGACCCTGCCCTGGTGGTGTGGCGGTCCCAGCCGGCCAGCGTGACGACATCCGCGAACCACCGTGCGGGGTCGACCGCCGCGACCACCGCCGCGGTCTGCGGCGAGAACGCCGTGGACCGCCTGCTGTCGGGCGCGAGGTCGGACCGCCGCAGCACCACCTTGGACGGCTCGAGGGGGTCGATCCGGGGCGGACGGCAGCCCGGCTCCCCGGCGGGCGCGGCCGCGGTGGCCCACCGCCAGTCGGGCGTCGTCTCGATGACCACGAAGCC
>CAZKKP010000435.1:0-3847 GCA_964553295.1 uncultured Thermoanaerobaculia bacterium
AGACCACCGGCCTCGCGGACCCGGCACCGATCTGCCAGATGCTCACCAACAACCCGCTGGTCAGCCATTTCTTCCGTCTCGATGCGCTGATCACCACGATCGATGCGCTGCACGGCAGCCGGCAGCTGGCAGAGCGCGCAGACGCGCGCAAGCAGGCAGCACTGGCCGACCGGCTGCTGGTGACCAAGAGCGATCTGGCGCCGGCCGCTACCACCGCTGACCTGCACGCGGCACTGGCCGCCCTCAATCCGACGGCGACGCGGCTCGAGGTCACCGCCGGGGTGGTCGAGCCCGACGCGCTGTTCGGATCGGGCGGCTTCGATCCGGTGACCAAGGGCATCGATGCCCGGCGCTGGCTGGCGGCACCGCCGGACGCGAACGATCACCACCCGGCACACACCCACGGCATCGCGGCGCATTGCTTCACCTTCGCCGCGCCCTTGCAGTGGCCCGTGGTGCAGGAACGGGTCGCCGTGCTGCGCCGGCTGCCGACCCGCCTCCTCAGCCGATGTGTCGGCCGTCTGGCGACGGTCCCGGTGCCGCGGCCGCTGCGCCGGCCGCTGTACGGCGGCTTCGCGCGGCTGGTCGGCGCCGACCTCGCGGAGGTCGCGGAGCCGCTGCCGTCCTTTCCGAACCTCGACGCCTTCTTCGTGCGCCGGCTCCGACAGGGGGTTCATCGCGTGGCGTCGGACCCTCGCGCCGCGGTATCGCCCGTGGACGCCGCGGTCGCCGAGTGCGGCCCACTCGACGACGGCCGGCTGCTCCAGGTCAAGGGTCTGCCGTACTCCGCAGCCGAGCTCCTGGGCAGCGCCGGAGATGCGGCGCCCTATCGCCGGGGCCGCTTCGTCACCCTGTACCTGAGCCCGCGGGACTACCACCGCATCCACGCCCCCTGCGGCGGACGGCTGCTGAGGGCCCGCCACCTGCCGGGACGGCTGCTGCCGGTCAACCCACCCACCTCGCGGCTGCTGGGCGGGCTCCTGGTGGGCAACGAGCGCCTCGTCTGTCACCTCGAGGGCCCCCTCGGCCGGATGGCGGTGGTGGCCGTCGGGGCGTTCAACGTCGGTCGCATCACCGCCGCCTTCGACCCTTCCTGGAGCGGACCACGCGGCGTCACCAATCAAGCCCGACAGCCCGCCACCGAGCGGCGCTACGATCCCCCTCTGGCCGTCGTCCGGGGTGAGGAGATCATGGCCTTCCACCTCGGCTCGACGGTGGTCGTGCTCTTCGAGCCGGGCATCGAGCTGGCGCCGATCACCGCCGGCGACCGGCTGCGCGTCGGCCACCCCATCGCCAAACGCGCTCTCGGGTAGGCCCGGTTGGGCCGGCGAGGGCGGGCGGCAAGAAGTGAGGAACCAACCGTGAGGAAGAAGACCGGTCGCAACGAGCCGTGCCCATGCGGCAGTGGCCGCAAGTACAAACACTGCTGCCTGGCGGCGACTCAGTCGCAACCTCGCTACACGAGTGAGGACCGAGTTGCCGCCCTGCACAAGGTCCTGCAGCTCACGGAGGATGTCCTGGGGCACGAGGACGATGTCGCCTTAGACGAGTTCTGGGAGCTGGTCCCGAGCTTTGAGGAACACGAGATCGCCGATTATGCGGCGCAGCTGGGCGAAGAGGTGTACGACTGGTGGTTCTGGTTCGACCGCCCGCTCGACGACGGTCGTCTGCCGGTCGACCACCTTCTCGAGGGCGAGGGTCTGGTCCTCACCGACCGTGAGCGTCGGTACCTCGAGCTGGCTCGCGAGTCGTGCCTGCGGCTCTACGAGGTGGTGGAGACGGTGCCGGGAGAGACCGTGACGCTGGAAGACCTGATCGACAACAGCCGGGTCACCGTCGTGGAGCGAACGGCCTCCCGCACCCTCGAGCGGGCAACATTGGTGGCAGCACGGCTGATGCCCGGCCCCGGGACGGCGCCTTGGGTGATCGAGGCTGGTTTCCTCGCCTTCTCGCTCATGGCCAAACGCAGCATCGTGGAGCAGGCCCGGGAGTACCTTCGGGAGTTCCGTTCCCACCATCCGAACGGGTCCGTCGTGGCGTTCTTCAAGTCGCTTGCGCCCGCGCTGTACCAGGCATGGGTGCAGCTCCTGGTCGAGCCGCCGATTCCGAGCCTCGTCAACACCGACAACGAGGAAGTGCTGTGGACCATGATCCGCTTCGCCGTGAACGACGCCGCGGAGCTCACCAGGGCTCTCGACGCGAATGCGGAGCTGCAGCGGGACGACGATGAGGCGCCGGCGTGGAGCTGGGTACGGGCAGACGCGAAGGGCAACCTCGTCAACCTCGGGCGGCTCGAGCTGCGGGATGACGAGCTCGTCCTGGAGACCAACTCACGGGAGCGCGGGGACCGAGGACGCACGCTGGTCGAGTCTGTGGCCGGCATCGCGGTCAGCTTCCGCATGGCCAGCCACGAAGACCTGAGCCAGTCCCTGGAACGGTTGTCCGCCGCTGGACCCGGGCAAACGCCACCCGGCGACGAGCAGCTCCCTGCCGACCTTGCCGAGGAGCTCATCCTGACCCAGACCGCGCTGCACTACCATCGCTGGCTGGACGAGCCGGTCCCGGCGCTCGGTGGCGACACCCCCAGAGAGGCAGCCGCAAGCCACGAGCGCGCCTCCGACGTCGAGCGGCTCATTCGCGAGCTCGAAGGCATGTACGAGCGATCGCTGCGCGAGGGGAGTCCAGCCTACGATCCCTCCTGGATGCGGCACGAGCTGGGCATCGCCGAGGCATGGTCGTCGGAGCACCCGCCGCCGCTGGCCCACGAACGCTGGGAGGCGGCGCTTCCAGGCTGGAACGACGCCTGCGGCAAGGCCGCGTGGGCCATACGCAACCGGCCGGGCTTCGACGACCGTTCGACGATCGCGGCTTCGGAGGACCTGGAGCGGGACATCGACATCCAGCGCCTGCGGGGGCGGCCGAACACGCCGCCGGATCTGATGGCGCGCCTGCGTTACGGCGTCAGCTTCGAGCTCCACCGACGGAAGGTGTTCTGGGTCGACGAAGGGTTGGCCTTCCTGCTCGCCAAGACCGACCTTGACGTCGACGGAGCCCACCTCCGGGTGCCCTTTCCGGCATTCGCGTTGGTGTTCACAGATCGCCAGACCTTGTCGCTGGCCGAGCGTCTTCTTGCTGCCGACCGCTCCTGCCCCATACGAGGCTACCTGCTGCGTGCCGTCACTGCCTACGTCATCGAAGAGCACCGGGCCGACGAGAGGATCTTGAACCTCGGCTTCGCCTTCGACACCCGCGGTGCAGATCCGCCGTACTTCTTCGAGCACCAGGTTCGGGCCGTGGAGGGTCAGCGTGTCATGGTGGCGCCGCCGTCCCAGGTCGAGCCGGTCGACCTGGGCGCCGCCCCGAAGCCGACGCTGCCGCTCGGCGGCTTGCTGGAGATCACGCTCAACGCGATCCTCTACGCCGTCAGCCCGGCCAGCGAGAAGGTGCCCCGGCTGAGCCCGCGGGCGCCGTCAGCGACCGGCCTGGGCGGCTCGGACTCCGCTTTCGCCTCGGACGACGTCTTCTACCTCCCGGGACCCATCCCCATCTCGCAGACCCGCCAGCTCGAGCGCCTGGAACACGTGCCGAGCGGCCGGCAGCTCATGACCAGGTTCATGGTCCGCGGCCACTGGCGCAGTCCCAACAGGTCGTGGAAGGACCAGAACATGCGCTGGATCAAGCCATACTGGAAGGGACCCGACATCGCAGCGGTCATCGAGCGCACCTACCGCCTCGAAGCCTGAGGTGGACTCCGGGGGGCGCGGCCGTCATTCGGCAGGTGCTCGGCACGCCGAGTTCCGCCACGGGGACGTTCCCGGCGTCGGCGCCGCCGGCGCCAGCCGGCGCG
>CAZKKP010000436.1:0-371 GCA_964553295.1 uncultured Thermoanaerobaculia bacterium
GAGATCGTGCTCACCACATCGGCCGGCACCCAGGCCGTGCACCGACTCGCCGGGGCGGCGGCGGTGCTGCTCGGCACCTTCGTCGGCGCCCGGGCCGTGGCGTCGGCGGTGGCGCGCCTTGGCCCGGACCGGGTGGCCCTGCTGCCCATGGGCCTGGAGGCCCGCGAGCCCGCCGTCGAGGACGACCTCTGCGCCGAGCACCTCGGCGAGCTGCTCAGGGGTGGGGCGCCGGACTTCACCGCGGCCCTGCCCCGCCTGCTCGCGTCTGACGGCGCTGCCCGCCTGCGCCGCCTCGGTCAAGAGGACGACCTGGAGTGGTGCTGCCGCCTGGACGCGTCGAGCCTGACGCCCCACGTCCGGGCCGGCTCCCC
>CAZKKP010000436.1:381-3834 GCA_964553295.1 uncultured Thermoanaerobaculia bacterium
CGAGCGCCCCGCTCGCCGCCTCGGGCGACGCCTCTGCGCGTCGCCTAGTCGACGTCGAAGGACTGCAGCTCGACCGGCACCGGCGTGCCGTCGACGAGCACGTCGTCGATGTACCAGCCGGATCTGTGCACGGCCTTCGAGGCGGCACTTGCCAGTCGTTGGCGTTGGCAACTCGCGCTACTCGACGGTCTCCGGCGGGGTGAAGGTCGGCATGATGTCGTTGAACACCCGGATGACGTCGCGGGCGATGGTGCGCTCCTCGTTGGTCGGCACCACGAGCACCTTGACCCGCGAGCTCTCGGTCGAGATCTCGGCCTCGCCGCCGCGGGTTGCCGCGTTGGTCTCGAGGTCGAGCTCGATGCCCATGTACTCCATGCCGGTGAGGACCCACTCCCGGACCTCGACGGCGTTCTCGCCGATGCCGCCGGTGAAGAACACGCCGTCGACGCCACCCAGGGCCGCGGCGTAGGCGCCGATGTACTTCTTGACGCGATAGCAGAACATGCGGAAGGCGACGTCGGCGCGCTGGTGGCCGTCGGCGCGGAACTTGATGATCTCGCGCATGTCCGACGACACGCCGGAGACGCCATACAGGCCGGAGTGCTTGTTGAGCATGGTGTTGACCTGGTGGAGGGTCATCTCCTCCATGGCCATCAGCCAGGGCACGATCGCCGGGTCCATGTCGCCCGACCGGGTGCCCATGACCAGCCCCTCCAGGGGGGTGAAGCCCATCGATGTGTCGATGCTCTTGCCGTGGTCGATGGCGGCGAGCGAGCAGCCGTTGCCCAGGTGGACGGTGATCAGCTTGCGTTCCTCGCGCTGCCAACCGAGGATCTGGCAACCGCGGAAGGCGACGAAACGGTGCGAGGTGCCGTGGAAGCCGTACTTGCGCAGGTGGTGCTTCTTGTAAAGCTGGAAGGGGATGCCGTAGAGGAAGGCATGCGCCGGCATGGTCTGGTGGAAGGCGGTGTCGAACACCGCCAGGTGGGGCACGTCCGGCAACGCGGCGTGGGCGGCATAGTAGCCGCGCAGGTTGGGCGGGTTGTGCAGCGGCGCCAGCACCGAGCACTGCTCGATCTTCTGCACCACGTCGGGGGTGATCAGGACCGACGAGGCGAACTCCTCGCCGCCGTGCACCATGCGGTGGCCGACCGCCTGGATGTCCTGGACGTTGTCGAGGATCCCGACCTCGGGATCGGCGAGCAGCCTGAGCGCCCAGTCGATCGCCGCGCGGTGCTCGAGGATCTCGCGGTAGTCCTGGAAGGTCGGGCGTCCGGGGACGTTGAGCACCAGGCGCGAGTCGGAAAGGCCGATCTTCTCGACGAGGCCGACGGCCAGGGTCTCGTCCTTGTGGGCGTTCATCCGCTCGAGGTCGGTCTCGATCACCTGGAACTTGACCGACGACGAGCCGCTGTTCAAGACGAGGATCTTCATCGTCTCTCCTTCATCAACCGGGTCCTCGGTCGTCAGCCGAGGCCGGGGCGGTCGTCCGGGTGCCGGTCGAGCCGGCGCTTGTTGGCGTCGTACGTGAAGAAGCCGCGTCCGGACTTGGCGCCGAGCAGCCCGGCGCGTACCAGCCGCTTCAGCAGTGGGCAGGGACGGAATCTGGCCTCCCCGCTCTCGTGGTACAGGTGCTGCAGCCAGTTGAGGATGCGGTCGAGCCCGACGCGGTCGGCCCACTCCAGCGGGCCGGTGCGGAACTCGTAGCCGAGCTTCATCGCCAGGTCGACCTCGGCGGCCTCGGCGACCCCCTCCATGACCACGTGTACCGCCTCGTTGATCAGCGGCAGGATGATCCGGGTGGTGACGAAACCCGGCATTTCGAAGACCTTGATCGGAACCTTGCCGAGCAGCCGGCCGAACTGGACCGCGTGCTCGAAGACCTCGTCCGAGGTGAGCTGTCCGCGCACCACCTCGACGACGCGGGTGGTCGTCACGGGGTACAGGAAGTGCATGCCGACGACCCGCTCCGGCTTGGAGTTCTGGGTCGCCAGCTCGGTGATCGACAGGGTCGATGTGTTGATGACGATCGGGTTCTCCGCGGGCATCCGGCGGTCGAGCTCGCGCAGAATCTGGCGCTTGAGCCCGAAGTCCTCCTGCACGGTCTCGATCGCGAGGTCGCAGTCGGCGGCGCAGTCGAACTGCGTTACCCAGCGGATGCGCGACAGGATGACCTTCTTCTCGGAGACGGTCAGCCCGAAGCGGGCGATCTCGTGGTCGAGCGCCTTCTCGAGCTCGGCCCGCGACACCTGCGCGGCCTCGGTCGAGATCTCCTTGAGGCAGACGTTGAGGCCCTCCTGGGCCACCTTGGTGGCGATGGAGCGACCCATCATGCCACCGCCGATGATGGCGACGTTGTGCAGTTCCCAGCTCATGGGCGGATTGTAGCAGAGGTTTCGGCTTTGTGGAGTCTGGTTGTGATGGAATTCACAATGTTGTGACGAGCTGAGAACGGTACAAGCTGTCCGAATCGTGCGGCGAAAGGGCGATACCCGAGCTTGCCGTGCGGGCCTGGCACGACGGGGTGCGGGGCGTTGTATCATGCGCGGCATGAGACGTGCTCTTGCGCTTTCGGCTCTGTTGCTGCTCGTCGGTGGGGTGGTGTCTACGGATGAACCGCCGCCGGTGCCGCCCTTCCCCGATCTTCCGCTGTACCGCCTGTCCGACGGCGAGCCGGTGCAGCTGTCCTCCTTCGCCGGTCGACCCGTGCTGCTGGCGTTCTGGGCGAGCTGGTGCGGGCCCTGCCGGGTCGAGCTTCCCGAGCTCGACCGGCTCCAGGACGAGCTGGCGCCTACCGGTTTCGCCCTGGTGACCGTCAACGTCGACAACCACCCGGCTGCCGGCCACCGGTTCCTGGCCGCCCTGGGCATCGACGTGCCGGTGTACCGGATGAACCGGGTCGACCTGATGCGGCTCGGGGTGAGCTCGCTGCCGACCTCGCTGCTCCTCGACCGCGAGCACCGGCCGGTGGAGATCTACGAGGGCTACTCGCCGGACGTCGTGCGCGAGGTGCGGCGGCTGGTCGAGAAGATGGGTCCGGCGCCTGGCCTCGAGGCGTCGTAGGGGCATGGCTGCCGGCCGCCACGCGACGCGGCGTCGCCCCGCCGCCCGGCTTCTCCAGGTCGCTCTCCTCGGGTCGCTGGCTCTGGTCAACGTCGGCTGGAGCGCACCGACCGTCCGCTTCGTCGCCTGGTCGGCGGTGGAGTTCTTCCCGCCCGATCTCCAGCGCCACGTGCGGCGCCACCACCGACGCTTCGACGCCGGCATCGAGCGCGGTCTGAACGCGCCGCCGGCATGGCGGGCCGGGCCGCCGGGCAGGGTCAGTGAGGCGCTGACCGCGCAGGCCGTGCACTGTGCCGAAGCCCTGCAGCGGCCGGTCACGCTGGAGGAGCTGGTCGAGGAACTCGGGGTGCTTGCGGTGCGGGTGCTCGACGTCAACGACCCTCTCGCGGT
>CAZKKP010000437.1:0-3819 GCA_964553295.1 uncultured Thermoanaerobaculia bacterium
TCGCCGAGACCTTCCGCCTCGGCCCCTTCGCCTCCCAAGACGGCCTCGCCTTCGTCGCCCCCGCCGGCGAGCCCACCACCTTCACCACCGCCGAAGGCATCCAAGTCGAAGTCCCCCAAGGCGCCTTCGCCGAGCCGACGGTTGTGCGGGTGACGAAGGTCGAGGACGACGCGCTCGGCATCACGGCGCCGAACGGCCTCGCCCTCGGCGCGGCCCTGCACCTCGAGGTCGAGCGTGAGGCGCGGCGCTCCCTGGTTCTGAAGATTGTTGCGCCGGCGGGCGCCTCGCCCGACGCCGACCTGTTCGTCGGCGCCCCGGTCGACCTGCCATGGGGGCGGCGGCTGCGAATCGTGTCCGCCGGCGGCGTCATGGAGTCGGGCGGCGAGCTGGTGATGTCCAACCACCCGTCGCTCCAGCCCGAGCCCTCGGCGGACGGAGGTCTGAAGGCCGGTGGGCTGACCTGCGAGCAGGCCAGGGCGAATGCCGAGGGCCCGTTCGAGTGCTTCCTCGAGAGTCTCCTCGTGGAGCTTCGGGCCAGCGGCGTCATCGGCTTCTACCTCGAGAGCGGCTTCCCGGGCTGGACGCTGGCCACCGGCACGGTGTCGTCGCTGCTGGCGCAGAACGACGTCGTCTACGAGATGTACCGTGACGCGTGGGTCTTCCTGCCCGGCCCGGTGGACCGCAGCGGGCACTATGTCCTGCCGGTGGTCGAAGGCAGCGAGCTGCGAATGGTGCGACGCGACGCGGCCACCGGATGGCTGCTCGACCAGCGCGACCTGCCGGCGATTCCCTCGGGCGAGGAGGGGCTGTTCGACCTCGGGGAGCTGAGCGCGTCGCCGCCGGCGCCGCCGCGGCTGCTGGGTGCGAGCCCCTTCGAGCTGATCCGCTTCTCAGCCCCGCCGCCCGGCCGCTCGGACCGTTTGCGCCTGGAGGTCGTGGCAGAAACCTCCGACGGTGGCCAGAGCGACGGGCCACCCGCGGGTGTGCTGTCCCTGACCCAGGATCCCGTCTTCACCCTGCCGCCGGGCACGGGCCTGGCGCTGTACGACCGCGCCCGTGGGGACCGCGCCCTGCTGGCGCCGTCGCCGCTGTGTGCGCCACCGTCTCCCTGGGGGCGTGAGATCCCGCCTGCGCCTGGCGCCGGCCTCGAGGAGTTGCTGCTGGTGCTCGGTCCGGGGGAGCTGGACCGGGCGTCGGCGTCGCGGATGGTGCTCCAGCTCGACCGGGCGCTGTCGCCGACGGTGGACGGGCAGCCGGACGCGAGCCTCGCGACCCTGACCGACCTCGGCCCGGTGTCGCGCTGTGGCGCCGGTGGCGAGGCACGCCCGGTGGAGCTGGAGGTCAGCCTGTCGGCGGACCGCACCCGGGTCGTCGTCGAGCCAGTGGGCAGCCTTGGGGGGGGCCGGCTGTTCAAGCTCGAGATTCATGGCCAGCACCTGACGGTCGACAACCCGGACGGCCCTGGCGGGTCGTTCAGCTACGAAGGGCCGTCGGTCTTCTACTTTGCAACCCGCAACGCTCCCGGGGCCGAGGTCGCAGCCCTGGTCGACCCGGCCCCCGGCGCCCGGGACGTGCTCTCCGTCGGCAACCTGATGGTGGTCGCGGGGGACGACGGCTCGCTGTTTTCGGTCGACCTGTCGCCGGTGGCCAGGGGCCTCGACGAGGACGACGACCCCGGCTATCGGGTGCACTCGATCCAGCGCACCCAGGCGAGCCGGGTGGGCGCGCTGGCGACCGACGGCCACGGCCGGGTGTTCGCCAACGCGCTGTACGGCTCGACCTGGGGAATCGCGGCCGTGCGAGCGGAGGACATGCGTGCGGCCGCCGGCGCCTGTGGCGAGCTGCCTGGGTGGGCGAGTGGGCTCGAGGCGGGCTGCTTCGACGCCATGCCTGGCGGGGTGCGCACCGCCTTTGGGCTCGCCCCGGCTGACGGCGCCCTGGGCTCGGAGTACCTGGCGCTGCAGGCGATGCCGGTGGGCACGCCGGTGGATCTCGAGCTGGTGGTGGACGACGAGGTGTCCGATGTCCTCGAGCTGCCGGCCTTCGTCGCGGCGTACCACGCCGACGACGCCGACTGGCAGGACCTCGAGCCGGACGGGCGGGGCGTGTACAGGTTCGAGGTGGTGCTGGAGTCGAGCCTGGTGCGCCACCCGGAGCTGGCGGCCGGGGTCGGGCCCTGTGACGAGCCGCCGTGGTACCGCTTTCAGCGGGCGACGGTTGGCAACCTGACGACCGGCCAGAGCTGGTCGGTCGACGTCGAGAACCTGTCGGCGGCAGGCGGGGCGAGCGACCGTCTCGAGGTGGAGGCACGCCTCGGCGACCGGCTGCAGGTGCGCTACAACCTGCGGACCTTCGGCTATGTCGCCATCCTCGGGAGCGGTCTGACCGTCGTCGACCTGAACCGGATGTACCGCAACCCGACCTCAGGCCCGTCCGAGCCCGGAGGCGGTCAGTGCGGCCGGCGTCTGGGGACCTTCGAAGGGGAGAGCCTGGACCTGAGCGGGTGCGCTTCGGGTGGGCTGCGCCACGGCCTGGCGATGACCACGGCGGTGGCCGCGCTGGGCGCGAGCGGCGGCGACGCCGGCACGTCGCGGGGCGGGACCTCGACTCACTCCTACTCGCCCCTGATGCACGTCGGGCTGATCCACACCTCGACGCCGCGGGAGCGACCAGGCGACCTCGACGTGGCCCAGCCGGCGACCTGCGTGGCGGAGTGGCTGCGGGACGTCGCGGTCGCAGCCGACGTGCCGCTGCCGGCTGAAGGAGGGCCCGGGGGCGCGGCGGCGAGCGTCGACCTGCTCTTCCTGTCCCTGGCCGAGGGCGGGGTCGGGGTGTGGGACGTGTCGTCCCGGATGGTCGGCGAGATGCGGCGGCTCGCCGTCGAGACCGTTGCCGGCGACGGCCGGCGCACAAGCTACCACAGGGTCTACCGCCTGCAGGTGGAAGCCGAGCTGGGTCTGCTGCTGACCGGAGGCTTCGACCACGGCGGGCGCTCCTTCGTCGACCTCTGGGACCTGCGCCAGGTGGCCGCCTGGATGGCGGGGCTTGGCGGGGCGCCGCAGCCCTTCGCGACGCTCGACGACGTGCCCTGGGTAGCCAACCACCTCGGCGTCGACCGCTCCGGGGTTGGCCTTCTGACCAGCTGGGTCGGCGGCCGAGGGCCGGTGTCTTTCGCGACGGAGCGCCCGCGCTTCGTCTTCGCCGGGCTGTACGGTGCGGTTGACGACCCGGGCGCCTTCGTCACCCGCGGTCTCGGCGACGAGGCCCTGGCGCCCCTGGGCGTGCCCACGGACCTGGGTCGGGCCCAGGCTGAGACCAGGCGCACCGAGAACGACCGCCGGCGGACCGCGGCCTTCAAGCTGCGCGCCGCCCTGCCGGGCTCGCTCGGCGAGGTCGTCACCGCGCGGGTGGAGAGCCTGGCCATGCTGCCGGACGAGCGCCACCTGGCCGAGCGCGGACCAGGCGGTGTTCGCATTCGACACGGTGTTGGTCCCCGTCGCGCTGACTTCCAGCACGTCCACCAGGGTGAACCCATCCGTCCCAGCACTCGCCAGGCATTCCACCACCGTGACCGTCCCGACCCAGTCGCCATCCGTCGCGTCGCCGCGGGTGAGCTCGAGCACGTCAGCACCCGACGACGTCCCGAGCGACCCGGTCCCGTGCGGGTCCGCCGTCACCCGCGCCCCGACGTTGCTCGCCTGCTGCGGGCTCGACGCCTGCAGGCCGTCTCTACAGACAGTTCTGCTTCCCCACCCGTCGGCCCAAGGTAGTTACGGCGTGGGGAGACCGTAGAACAGGTGCTCGAGGCCGGGAGGCACG
>CAZKKP010000438.1:0-3815 GCA_964553295.1 uncultured Thermoanaerobaculia bacterium
CGACTTCCGTGACCAGATTCTCGACTCGATGGACATCGAGCGCGAGCGGGGCATCACGATCAAGTCGAACACGATCACCCTCAGCTACACCGCCCGGGACGGCGTGACCTACCGCCTCAACCTGATCGACACCCCGGGTCACGTCGACTTCTCGCACGAGGTGCGGCGGTCGCTGATGTCCTGCGAGGGGGCGCTGCTGCTGGTCGACGCCTCCCAGGGCGTCGAGGCCCAGACGATGGCCAACATGTACCTCGCGCTGGAGTACGACCTCGAGCTGGTGCCGGTGATCAACAAGGTCGACCTGCCGTCGGCGGAGGTCGACCGGGTCCGGGACGAGATCGAGGAGGATCTCGGCCTCGACGCCTCCGAAGCCGTGCTCTGCTCGGCCAAGACCGGTCAGGGTATCGATGACGTGCTCGAAGCCATCGTCACCCGGCTGCCGCCGCCCAAGGGAGACCCCGAGGCGCCTCTGAAGGCGCTGATCTTCGACGCCGAGTACGATCCCTACCGGGGCGCGGTGCTCTTGGTGCGGGTCATGGAGGGTACCCTCACGCCGGACCAGCGGATCGAGCTGATGCACACCGAGGTCGAGTACGACGTCGAGGAGATCGGCCTGCTGCAGCTCAAGAGGGTGCCGATGCAGGAGCTGCGCGCGGGTTCGGTGGGCTACGTCATCGCCGGCATCAAGTCGGTCTCAGACATCAACGTCGGCGACACCGTGACCGACGCTCGGCGGCCGGCCTCGTCGCCGATCCCCGGCTATCGCGAGGCCAAGCCGGTGGTCTTCTCGTCGGTCTACCCGATGTCCAACGACGAGTACGGCGACCTCACCAAGGCCCTCGAGAAGTTCAAGCTCAACGACGCCGCCCTGGTTTACGAGAAGGACTCGTCGGCTGCCCTCGGCTTCGGCTACCGCTGCGGCTTCCTCGGCCTGCTCCATCTCGAGATCATCCAGGAGCGGCTCGAGCGGGAGTACGACCTGTCTCTGCTGCTGTCGGCGCCGTCGGTGCGCTACAAGGTAGTGATGATCGACGGTGAGGTCCGCTGGGTCGACAACCCGTCGTACTTCCCCGATCCCGGATCCGTCGACCGCGTCGAGGAGCCCTTCATCAAGGCCTCGATCATGATGCCCGACCGCTACATCGGCGTGATCATGGAGCTCTGCCGGGAGCGACGGGGCGAGAGCACCACCTTCCACTACCTCTCCCAGGGCAGGGTCGAGCTGACCTCCGATCTGCCGCTGGCCGAGGTGTTGTTCGACTTCTACGACCGCCTCAAGTCGTCGACCCAGGGCTATGGCTCCTTCGACTACGAGATGCTCGACTACCGGCCGACCGACGTGGTCAAGGTCGACATCCTGGTCAACGGGGAGAAGGTCGACCCGCTGTCCCAGCTCGTCCACCGCGACAAGGCGCGCGCCCGCGCTCTGCACTACTGCGAGCGGCTCGAGGAGACGATTCCTCGGCAGCAGTACAAGATCGCCATCCAGGGCGCGATCGGCGGCAACGTCATCGCCCGGGCCACGATCACCGCCTTCCGCAAGGACGTCACCGCCAAGTGCTACGGCGGCGACATCTCGCGCAAGCGCAAGCTGTTGGAGAAGCAGAAGAAGGGCAAGAAGCGCATGAAGATGGTGGGCAACGTCGAGATCCCGCAGTCGGCGTTCGTCGCGGTGCTCAAGTCGGACACTGACTGAGCAGGGTGGGGGAGGTCGTGCCCGAGCCTGCCGGGCTCTACGTGCACGTGCCGTTCTGCACCTCGGTGTGCCCCTACTGCGACTTCGCGGTGACCATCGCCGGCGCCGAGCGGCGCCGTGCCTGGCTCGAGGGCATCGCTCGAGAGGCGGCCCTGGCGACCTGGGACGGCCCCGACTTCGACACGGTGTACCTCGGCGGCGGCACCCCGTCGGTGCTGGCGAGCGACGAGCTCGAGGACCTGTTCGGGGCCCTGCGATGCCGGCTGCCGGTGGCCGCCGACGCCTGGATCACCCTCGAGGCGAACCCTGAGCATGCCACCACGGAGGCCCTCGACGGCTGGCGAGACGCAGGCGTGCGCACTCTCAGCCTCGGCGTGCAGAGCTTCGACGACCGCGACCTGGCGTTCCTCGGCCGCTGTCACGACGGCGTGCGGGCCCGCCAGGCCCTGACTGCGGCGGTGGCGGCCGGCTTCGACGTGGTCTCGGCCGACCTCATTCTTGGTCTACCCGGGCAGGGCCCCGAGGCATGGCGGCGGCAGCTCGACGGCGCGGTCGCGCTCGGCGCTCGTCACCTGTCGTGCTACCAGCTGACGGTGCACGCGGGCACCGTGCTCGGGCGGAGGGCGTCCGCGGGGCGTTTCCGCGAGGCGCCCGAAGGGGTGCAGGCCGAGCTCTTCCACCTCAGCTTCGAGCACCTCGGGCGCCTCGGCTGGCAGGGCTACGAGGTCTCCAGCTTCGCCGCCACTGCGGCCGACCGCTCCCGCCACAACCGGAAGTACTGGACGCACGCGCCGTATCTCGGGCTCGGTCCCTCGGCGCACTCCTTCGACGGCCGCAAGCGCTGGTGGAATCACCGCAAGCTGCGCCACTGGCAGCGGGCGGTCGACGCCGGCGAGCCGCCGGTCGAAGGATGCGAGGTGCTGAGCGCCGAGTCGCTCCTCACCGAGGCGGTGATGTTGGGCGCGCGCACCGCCGACGGCCTCGACCTCGAGCTGGTTCGTGCTCGGCACGGCCTCGACCTCGAGCGTGCCCGGGCTCGCGAGATCGCCGACCTGGAGCGGGGCGGCCTGCTGCGGCGCGACGGCGCCTTCCTGCGGCCGACGGTTGCCGGGCTCGCGGTCGCCGACTCGGTGGCGCGGGCCCTGCTCGGCTGAGCTCGCCACTGCAACGCCGGGTTCGGCTATCATCCGACCGCCGATCGGTCCGGCCCCCAGCGGGGGGGCGCCGGCGCCGGCGTGAGGAGCGGAATCGGTGACTTCGCCAGCGGTCGATCCGGCAGACGCGGCCGAGAGCGCCCCGTCCGTCAACCGGCGGCTGCGGCCGCTGCTCGACCGTGATCCCGTGCAGCTGATGTGGTGGGTCCTCGGCCTCAGCCTGCTCGTCAAGCTGCTGCTCGCGGCGGTGCTGCCGCTGACCCAGGACGAGGCCTACTTCACCATGTGGGGCGAGCATCCGGCGTTCGGCTACTCCGAGCACCCACCGATGATCGGCTGGTGGCTCGCACCGATCCTCATGCTCGGCAAGAGCGCGTTCCTGGTCCGGCTGCCGGCGGTGCTGGTCACCCTGACCGTGGGCTGGGGTCTGTACTTCGCCCTGCGCCATCGCGATCCCGAGCGCGCCGCCTGGGTCGCAATCCTGTTCCTGGTGTCGCCACTCAACGTGCTGTACGTCGTCATCACCACCGACGTGCCGCTGCTGTTCTTCTCCTTCTGGTCGGTGGTGCTCTTCCTGCGCGCCCTTCGGGAAGGCGCCTGGCGTGCCTGGGCGGGGGCCGGCCTGCTGCTCGGCGCCGCCTTCCTGTCGAAGTACTTCGCGGTCCTGCTCGGCCTCGCCTACCTGGTGGTTCTCGCGGTCATCGCGCGCAGCCGAAGGAGGGTCCTCGGGGGGCTGTTGCTCATCCTCGCGGCGCTGCCGGCGGGCATCCTCGACCTGTGGTGGAACTTCGAGCACTCGTGGCTGCACGTCAACTCCAACCTGTTCTACCGCAACGGCGGCGCCGGACTGAACCCGATCACGCCGCTGCTCTTCCTGGCGACGGCCCTCTGGTTCCTGCTGCCGGCCGGGGGCATCGCGTGGTGGCGGGCCCGGCGCGAGCTCGCGGCCAGGGCTCGCTCCGAGG